>CAYLXJ010000207.1:0-5090 GCA_964387385.1 uncultured Pirellulales bacterium | reverse complement strand
TTCCCGTAGCCGACGTCGCCGCAAAGCAGCCGGTCCATCGCCGTCGGCTGTATCATATCCTGCTGTATTTGCGCCGCGACCGTCGTCTGGTCGGGCGTTTCCTGATACGGGAATGATTCCTCGAATTCGTTTTGCCAGTTGGTATCAGGGCCGAACGCGAAGCCGCCGAGCGCCTGGCGTTTCGCCTGAAGTTCAAGCAATTCCACGGCGAGGTCTTTTACGGATTGCGCAACCTTCTCTTTTTGTTTGTGCCATCTTTTCGAGCCGACCTTCGACAATTTCGGCCGTTTTGGGCTTGTGCCGATGTATTTCTGGACAAGAGCTATATTATGCACCGACACCTGAACCTTTACGCCGCCGTCGTATTCGATTGTCAGGTATTCATTTTGCCCGTCCTTTTCCCTGATTGTTTCCGTTCCTAAGAATTTGCCGATACCGTATGAGGCGTGAACTACGTAATCGCCCTGCTGCAGGTCCTCCAGCGTCTCAATCGGCGCGCTTGGCCTCATCGGGCGCTGACGCCGGCGAAGCGTAAACTGGCCGAATAATTCGTGGTGGCTTATAACAATTGTATTCAGCGACGGTATCGCGAAACCCTGATTGACGAAACCCTTGTGCAGCTTGAGCCGAGAAGGAATCTCACCGTGCTCCTGACTTACGATTTCACTTACGCGGGCAATTTCCGCCTCTGCCTCGCAATATACAAAAACCTGTTTTCCCTGTTTCGCCTCATTGACAAGCTCCGCTATCGCTTCTTTGTGTCCTGTCCAAAGCGAGGTTGCCTTGTGCTGATATTGCTGGACGCTCCTGATATCGAGCTTTACGTATTCAGCCGGGTCGCCTGTTGCAAACCTCGATATGTGAAGCTGCGTGAACCTTTCAAGGGATTTACTAATCTGTGCCCAGTCATACAGCCGGTCTTTTGACTCGGCCCGCTCGTAGTAAACCTTCGCTACTTCCGAGCAATCGGTCGGCTCGTCCAAAATGACAATCGCATCTGCAGGCAGTATATTTGTGAAAATCTCTCGCTGGTCCTGCTTTTCGCCGCAGATTACCGATACGACGCTGACGGCAGATACCTCCCGCGTCGAGCGCTGCGTGTCCAAATCAATTTCGCGAATGCTTTCAATTACATCACCGAAAAACTCGACACGTATCGCCTTCGCCTGAGGCCTTCCCGGCTCAAACATCGTCTCAGCCATAGGCGCGTAAATATCGATTATGCCGCCCCGCCTTGCGAATTGTCCCGGCAGGTCGATTTTGTCAGTCCGCTCGAAACCGTTATTGACCAGCCACTCAACTGACGATTCCGGCGAAATGGTCTTACCTGTTTCAAACTTGATACTAAACTCGCCGAGCGTTTGTGGTTTAGGTACCGGCTGACAAATCGCCTGGACCGATGATGCAATGACGATATTCTTTTCTTCTGCACGAGTCACGAGCGACGAGACCCGAGCGACGAGTTTTAACCGTTCGGCCCTGATTTCATCTGTCGCGTCGGCCTTCGATTCTTCCCCCTCCCAAGCGGGCAAAAGTTGAACATCTTTGACGCCAAACGTCTGAAGGTCATCGACTGCGTTGTCAGCGTCGTCGATATGCGGGCAAACGTAAATAATCGGTCTCGATACCTCTTTTGAAAGATGTGTGGCCAGCAGGCGCGCAAAAGACCCCCACGTCCCGGCGACTTTTACCACCCCCCCTTCGGCTTTCAATCGCCCGGCTATCTGACTAACCAACTTATCACGTCCAAGTTCCATTAATTTTTTACCCTCCGTAGCCCAAATGGCGAAGGAAGGATGGACTATGCTATTTTATTATTTATCTCCGGTTTAAGCCAGCGGTTTGACCTTGATATTAAGTCCGCCGTCAAATATGCTTTGCCAGATATGCGAAAAATACAGGCAATCATATTCGACTGGGGAGGCGTCCTCATTGAAGACCCTGCGCCAGCGTTATTCAAATACTGCGCAAACGCCCTTGGTGTAGGCGTTGAAAAATACGCAGCCGCCTTCAATATGTTTTTGAATGATTTTCAAACAGGCCGGGTTATCGAACAGCAGTTCTGGCGGAATATGACAAGTTACCTCAAAGTGCCGATGCCGAAAGTCAATTCCCTATGGTCGGATGCTTTTGCTTTGGCATATAGACCCAGGCAGGAGCTTTTCTCGCTTGCTGGCCAACTGCGAAAGGCCGGCCTCAAAATTGCGTTACTTTCCAACACCGAAAAACCCGCTGTCGAACTGATACGCAGGCAAAAATACGACCTTTTCGACGTAATGGTCTTCTCCTGCCACGAAGGCACGGCAAAGCCCGAAAGAAAAATTTATGAGATTGTCCTCGACCGGCTCGGCATCCCTGCCGGAAATACGCTTTTTATCGATGATAAACAGGACTTTATCGACGGCGCCAAAAAGGTCGGGCTTCAAACGATTTTCTTCAAAAATATCGACCAGCTTAAAAAAAACCTCGCAGAATTAGGGTTAAATCTAGTATAATATTTGTACGCAAAAAGACACGCCCTGGAAAGGAACGGATTATGTCGCACAAATTGACACGTCGTCGGCTTATCGCCGGCTCAGTCGTTGGCGCCGCGGGCGTTTTCGGGCTTGAGGAAAGAATCCTTCTTGCGGCGATGGAAAAAAAGGCCGAATCGAACGAGGCAAAACCGGAGCAGCCGAAAGTAGCCGCAATGCCTGCGGGAAAAATCGGCAATCTGACAATCAGCCGGCTAATCATCGGCGGCAACCTTATCGGCGGATGGGCGCATGCGAGAGACCTTATTTACGTCTCAAAACTTTTCAAGGCGTACAACACAAAAGAGAAAATCTACGAGACGCTGGCCCTGGCGGAACAGCACGGCATCAACACCATATTGCTCGCCGACAGCTTGCTGGACATCATCATCAAATACAGAGCCGATACAGGCGGCAAAATGCAGACCATAATCGACTTCAGGCCCGATGAAGACAATCCCACCGCCGGTATCGACAAAGTCATCGCCAAGGGCGCTGAGACAATTTACCTTCACGGCGCATCCTGCGATAACTGCGTCAAGCATAATCGCATCGACGTTATGCAGAAGGCCCTCGACTATATAAAAAATAAGGGAATGCCCGCGGGCATCGGCTGTCATTCGTATTACGTCCTCGAGCAGTGCAGGGACGTTAAATTAGAGCCGGATTACTGGGTCAAGACCTTCCATCACGACAAATACTGGTCGGCCCACCCGAAAGAAAAACGTGAGCCGTTCACCGTCGATAACAAGCAGTCCGACGACCATAATGAAATCCACGATAATATGTTTTGTCTCGAGCCGGAAGAAACAATCGACTTTTTCAAGACCGACAAAAAGCCCTGGATTGCCTTCAAGACGCTTGCCGCCGGCGCGATACCGCCAAACGACGGCTTCAAATACGCCTTCGAAAATGGCGCCGATTTTATCACCGTCGGGATGTTCGATTTTCAGATTAAAGAAGACGCTGCCATCGTCCGAAACGTTCTCGAAAAAACACAGCAAAGACAGCGCCAGTGGTATGCCTGAGTCGCGTTACTGACTTTGTTTTTTGTCGTCGGGTGGCTTTGAAGACACTCTGAATCCGAATTTTTTCATAAATTCCGCAATTGCGGCCTTGTGCTTATCCTTAAGAAACTTTTTTTCAATCAAGAGACGCAGCCCGAGTAGTTCCAGGCCAATTAAAGCAAGCCACGAGCCGGGCGTAAGAGGCGTCAATAACGCCGCGAGTCCGATGATAACAAGAAAAACCCCCAGCAGTTTTTTAATGACTATCCTCATTCCATAATTATAATCGCTGTCTATTGTGAAATCAGTGATTAAATTTCTTGTGTCACGGTGAGAAAAAATTGAACCATCATCTCGTCATTTTGAAAAAGCCGTATATCGACGCGATACTTGCGGGCCGAAAGACCGTCGAGAGCCGCTTCTATCAGACAAAACACAAATGGCTCTTGCAGGCAGGCATAGGCGACACGCTTTTTCTTAAAGTAACTTCAGGTCCCGTTATGGCGACCGCAACAATCGCCAATATAAATTGTTTCGACAATCTTAATACCCGGTTAATCGCGGCCTTGAAAAAGCAATACAATCAGCAAATCCTCGGCGACGACCAATACTGGCAGGAGAAGATGCACTCACGTTTCGGGATTCTGATCTGGTTAAAAGACATCAGGCGGATTACCCCGCGATTTATCATTAAAGCCGACTGGCGAGCGTGGGTAGTCCTTACTCCAAACGAGCACTTCGGCCTGCTGGATGGTGCTCAATTTTCAATAAAATAAGCTTCGGCTACAACTCTCGAATCTTGACGTTTCGGTAATAGACCTTATCGCCATGGTCCTGCAGAAGAATGTGCCCTTTTTGAGCCAGTCCAAAATCAGAATAGTCCTTGTACTTGCTTTCGGCGACCAGTTTGCGGAATTCAGGGTCGTCGCGTTTATATTCCACGATTTTTTTGCCGTTGAGCCAGTGCTCGACTTTCATATCCTTCGCAACGATTCTGGCTATGTTCCATTCGCCTACGGGCTTGATTGGCTTGTCAGCCGGCGCGGCAATCAAATCATAAAGCGAACCGACCTTTCGATTGCCTTTTATGCCCATCTTGGCGTCAGGGTGCCTGTCGTCATCGAGGATCTGATACTCAAGCCCAATTCCTGCTCTGCTTCCTGCCGACAAGGCCTCAACAACATAATATTTGATGCCGCTGTTTGCCCCCTCCGTGATTTTGAATTCGACAACCAGCTCAAAATTACCGTATTGCTCTCTTGTAATAATATCGCCGGGGCTGCCCTGTGCCGGGTCTCGAATGAGAGCGCCATCCTGCACAAGCCAGCCATTTTCGGGAAAACTGTCGCTATTGACACCTCGCCACTTAGAAACGTCTTTGCCGTCGAAAAGAATCGTCCAACTTTTTTCACCGCACAGTTTACAGCAATGACAAGATGCCAACAGGAGGCAAACCAAAACGACCAGAACCGCTTTTGCTGTATTCATAGTGCATTCTCCAATTGAATAAGTTTATATTCTGTCCCGCACAATATAGGGCTTTCGATAGTTCCGTGTCAACAAACTGTCG
>CAYLXJ010000206.1:3924-5115 GCA_964387385.1 uncultured Pirellulales bacterium | reverse complement strand
GTCCCCCTTGCGCAAGAATTGCTTCGATGAAACACATGTTTCTGGAACGTAAATCAAATTCTCGAAGTTGACTACTCCATCAATACTATTCGCACGCAAAATCGGAAGATAGCCTTTCTGTGGCTGATGTATCGCTTCGTTTTTCTGGTATGAAACACCCCGAATCAGCTCTCCCAAATCTTGTCCATAAACCCAAACCCATTTTGTAGGCGTGTTATATGGAGGTACGGGAGTATTATTCGGACAAGTCTCATTTGCTGAACACAATGAGGAATTCGCAAAAATTTTTGATGCTGGTTCATCGTTAGGGCTTTGCGTTCCGAGTCTGCCCGAAACAGCAAGTTGTAAAATCAGTTCGCGCATTTTCTGAATGTCATTAGGGGAATTGGTAAAATATGCAAAATTATCAAAAAATGTTTTGAGCTTCATCACTTTTCGTCTCCGAGCGAATCCATAAGTTCGATTTTTAAGGCACTGCGTGTTTTTTCGATTTCTGACAGGGCTTTTTTGTACTCTTCCAAAAGCTCATCAGGGTCACGGTGGTTTTCGGTGATGGCATTCGGGTTCTTTATATCGAGGTTATAATTGGTAGCGACAATCTGCTCGACAGGAACTTTCCAAGCAAATTCATTTTCTTTTCGTTTATTCCACCATTTCTTTTCCGCTTCAAATTCTTTGATATTTATGGGCTTGGTTTTATTATACGACGTAACACCTTCTGGATACGGATGTTCATAATACCAGATTTCCTTTGTCTTTTCGCCTTTAACAAAGAACAGGAGGTTTGTCTTTATGCCTGTGTAGGGGTTGAACACACCATTCGGCAACCGGACAATCGTATGGAGATTACATTCGGTCAGCAGTTTTTCCTTTATGCGGGTCTTTATGCCCTCACCAAAAAGCGTGCCATCGGGCAAGACGATGGCAGCGCGACCGCCGTCCTTCAACAGGTGCATAATCAGAACCAAGAACAGGTCGGCTGTTTCCCGCGTCTGAAACGTGGCGGGAAAATTGGTCTCAATGCCGTCTTCTTCCATCCCGCCAAAAGGAGGATTAGTAACAACGACATCAACCCTGTCTTTGGGCGTATAATCGCGTAACGGCCTTGCAAGGGTATTATCGTGGCGTATCTGTGATGGAACATCAATACCGTGCAGGAGCATATTGGTAGTGCACAAAAGATGCGGCATC
>CAYLXJ010000206.1:0-3914 GCA_964387385.1 uncultured Pirellulales bacterium | reverse complement strand
AGGCGTTTTGACGTATTTTTTGCGGATATGCTCAATCGTGCAGGTCAGAAAGCCGCCCGTCCCGCAGGCAGGGTCAAGCACTTTTTCGCCGAGTCGGGGGTCGGTCATATCGACCATAAACTGCGTTACGGCACGCGGTGTATAATACTCACCGGCGTTGCCTGCGCTTTGGAGGTCTTTGAGTATCTGCTCGTAGATTTCGCCAAACAGGTGGCGGTCTTTGGCCTTATTGAAATTTATGTTTTCGTTGATTTTGTTTATAACCTGTCGCAGCAGTGTGCCGGATTTCATATAGTTGTAGGCATCTTCAAAAACATCTCGGATAATCGCAGCCCGCGCATCGGAACGGCCTACTGAAAGATTTTTTAACGTCTTAAACAGGTCATTATTTACAAACTCAAGGAGGTCGTCACCGGTAATGCCTTCGGGGTCGGCAGCCCAATTACGCCATCGTAATCGCTGGGGCATCGGCGAGCGGTAATTGTCGTCCATCAGCGAATATTCACTTTCGCGGTCGTCAAAGATTTTGAGAAACAGCATCCAGCCAAGCTGGCTGATACGCTGTGCATCGCCATCGACGCCGACATCTTTTCGCATTATATCCTGAATCGTCTTTATCGTTGCACTTAAAGACATAGAAGACCTTACCTCTCTATCAAATCAATCTAAGCTGCCGTATAAAGCTGCTGCTCCAATTCGCTAACGGCCTGTAAATATTTTTTCTTACTGCCGAAATACTCGATAATTTCTAAAGGTGTGCCGAAGCGATTAAGCGGCTGGACTTTGAGAACATCCATACTTTCGATATTTTCGATTCCCTCATCGGCGTATTTATCGAGCAAAGCATCAATCACCGCTCGTGCCTGTTCGCCGTATTTGCCGAAATAGTTCCGCTTTTTAACCTGCTCCGCCCGCTCGCGGCGAGTCAGAGGGGGCTGACCGTATGCAATATGGCAGATAAGGTCAAACGGGTCTAAATCTTTTCCGACTTCCTGTGATAGCGCTTCAAACAAAACACCGCGTTCCTGTAATTCTTCTAAGATTGCCCCCTTTTGTTGGGCCTGACTCCATTTACGAAGAAAATCATCCAGGGAGGTATATTCGGCGAGAACATTTTTGCGCGTATAATCTTTGAGAGATTCGGTGATAAGTTTGCCTTCGTTATCGTAATACTGCACCCGCTCGGCTACTACATACACCGGCACATTGCCGACATAGTATTTTACGCGGGGTTCATTTGGCGGCCATATATCAGGAGGCAATTGTGGCCCATCTGGCGGTAATGGAGGTTCGTCTGGTGGTAGCGGTTCTTCAGGTGGCATCGGTTCGTCTGGTGGGACCGGCGTTTCGTCGGGTTTCGGTTCATAAATCTGCACAGGGTCGCCGTCAAAATCGGGGTCAGCAAACAGTTCTGTGGCCTTTTTGAAATCCATAATAGTAAAATAATACTTCCCGTAGTCCTCGTTAATACGTGTGCCTCGCCCGATGATTTGTTTAAATTCCGCTATTGACTGTATTCGCCGGTCGAGAACAATCAGCTTGGTCGTTTGCGTGTCAACACCTGTTCCCAGGAGTTTTGAGGTAGTAACAATCACCGGATGACGGGACTCAGGGTCAATGAAATTGTCGAGTTCGGCCTTACCCTCATCATTGTCGCCGGTTATGCGCATTATGTATTTATAATTTTTGTTTACAAGGTCGGCGTTCTCATTAACCAATGCCAGCCGCATTCGTTCGGCGTGCTCAATATCTTCGCAGAAAATAATAGTTTTGTCGAAACGGTCAGTACCTTTGAGAAATTCACTCACTTTTTTAGCAACGAGTATCGTTCGCTGGTCGAGTACCAGTGTGCGGTCAAAATCACGCTGGTTGAATATCCGGTCTTCAATGAGGTTTCCTCTGTCGTCCACTCTGCCGGCTTCAGGCCGCCAGCCGGTCAAATCCTTGTCAAAGTCAATACGCACTACTTTGTAAGGTGCGAGGAAGCCGTCGTTAATCCCCTGACGCAAAGAATACAAATAAACGGGCTGGCCGAAATAACTGATGTTGGAAATCTCTTTGGTTTCTTTTGGGGTAGCGGTCAAGCCAATCTGTGTCGCGCTGGAGAAGTATTCAAGAATTTCCCGCCACGCAGCATCATCGGCAGCACTGCCGCGATGACACTCATCAACAATCACAAGGTCGAAGAAGTTCGGTGAAAACTGCTTATAGATGTTCTTTTCTTCTTCAGTGCCGGAAACAGCCTGATACAGCGAGAGGTAGATTTCATAGGATTTATCGACCATCCGGTTTGTAATTTTTGTCATCTTGTTACCAAACGGCTTGAAGTCGTTGGTCCTGGTCTGGTCAACAAGGATATTCCGGTCGGCCAAAAACAGGATGCGTTTTTTAATACCGGCTTTCCACAGACGCCAGATAATCTGAAATGCCGTGAATGTCTTGCCCGTACCGGTGGCCATAACAAGCAAAATGCGATTCTGCCCTTTGGAAATCGCTTCTATGGTTCGGTTGATAGCTGCAAGCTGGTAATATCTCGGCATCTTTCCACTGCTGTCAATGTAATAATCCTGTGTAACAATCTGATTTTGATTTTGGTCGATTTTCCTCCACGCGCAGTATCGCCGCCAGAGCACTTCAGGTGGGGGAAATTCTTCAAGCAATAGTTTTCGTTCGACTGTCCCTGAAGTTACCGTACCATCGTGCTCAACAAATCCATCGCCGTTGGAGCTATAAGCGAACGGTACATCCATCATTGCCGCGTATTCAAGCCCCTGTTGCATACCGGCACTGATTGTATGATTGTTGTCTTTTGCCTCAATGACGGCTATTGGAATATTGGGCTTATAGAAAAGAACATAATCGGCACGTTTGAGTTTGCCTCGACTGACCAGTCGCCCTCTTACAGTTACACGGCCTTTGGTCAATGGAACTTCTTCGAGCATCTGGGTATTTTCATCCCATCCCGCGCGTTTTATGGCAGGCGTGATATACTTGGTGCATATATCGCGTTCACTCAGATTCTTTTTATTGACGGTGGCCATACACCCTCTTTCCAGCCGCCTCCAGCAGCTTGTCAATACTTATCCCTGTGTGTGTCTCATTGCCCATAATCTAAATTCTCCACCCCCCCGGCGATATTATAAGCTTTTGTGTATGGTTGGCCACGGTTTTCAGCGTGGTGCAATCGAAGGTATTTATAGGGTAATCAATTCTCAATTTATCAAAACCCGTGAAAAAACACACGCGGGTAACCGCTCGATGTAGGTTCTGAACTCGCCAGAGATTTACACCCCCCCTACCCCCACTTAGGGGGCTTCCGGCAGGAAACAGGCAGCCCTATTTTTTTCTTGACTGTATGGTCATACGACCATATACTATAAAAGCACTGAATAAAGGGCAATTTATGGAAGTGTTGACAGAAAAACAGCAAAAGGTATTAAGATACATTGAAGGCCGATTACAGAAAGACAGTCCGCCGAGCCAAAGGGAAATCGCCCATCACTTCGGCCTGGCCCAAAACGCCGTTTATCAGCTTATCGGATACCTCAAAAAGAAAGGATACCTTGTCGATTCAGGCGGCCATCGGGGTTTGAGGTTGTCGCAGGAGCATATTCAGCAAGCCGAGGGCATCCCTGTTATAGGGCAAGTGCCTGCCGGTGAACCGCTGCTGGCAGAGCAGAATATCGAAGGATATATAAACCTTCAAGACCTTTTCAAGCCCACCAAAGATGCGTTTACCCTGAGAGTCCGCGGCGACAGTATGGTCGATGCGGGGATTATGGACGGCGACTATGTGATAGTTCAGCCGGTCACAGCTATTGAGAATGGCCGTATAGGAGTAGTTCTGCTGGATGATGAAGCCACAGTGAAAAGGATATATATCCGTAAAGACCACATAGCTCTTGAGCCTGCCA
>CAYLXJ010000205.1:0-5122 GCA_964387385.1 uncultured Pirellulales bacterium | reverse complement strand
CACGGGTGGGTGCGCGGCAGAGAAGGTGTCATAGAACCGGTCCGGAAAAACGGTTTCGTTAACTACGACGATAACAAATACATATTCAAAAATCCTGACATAAACAGAGGAATAACGCAGGATTCAGTATTAAAAGCGTTTAATCAGTTTCATTTCTATATGTGGCATCCCCTGACCACCTTAAGCCACATTATAGATTGCCAGTTTTTTGGCCTTGACCCTTTCTGGCACCATCTTGTCAGCGTGTTTTTTCATACCGCAAACGCAATTCTTGTTTTTTGGATTCTCAGCAGTTTGACCGGCAAAATATGGCCCAGCGCATTTGTTGCGGCAGTTTTTGCCGTTCATCCCCTTCAGGTGGAATCAGTCGCCTGGGCGGCCGAAAGAAAAACGGTCCTGAGCGGTTTTTTCTGGCTGCTCACAACAGCCGTGTATATTTGGTACGCAAAAAAGCCGTCCATAAGAAGATACTTAGCGCTGTTTTTGGCGTATGCCCTTTGTATTTTGACAAAACCGAGTGTTGTAACGCTTCCGTTCGCACTGCTTTTACTTGACTATTGGCCGCTTGAGCGAATCAAGCCCCGACATCTTGTCAAAAATGCCGCTTCAAAGACGGATGAAACACATAAAACGTCGTTTGGACGATTGATAATTGAGAAAATACCTCTTATCGGCCTGTCTGCGGTCCTGTCTGTTGTTACCGTTATCGCGCAAAAAAGCGGAGACGTGGTTGCCGCGATTGAAAAATTGCCGTTAGATGTTCGTATCTCCAACGCATTTATTTCCTACATAAAGTATATCGGCAAAATGTTCTGGCCTGAGGGGCTGGCTGTTATTTATCCGTATCTTCACGTTAGTTTTTCGGATGCATCCGTGGTTATCTGCCTGCTGTTATTTGTTTTAATAACTGTTTTGAGTTTGCTTTTTGGTCTTCGCAGAAAATATTTAGCTGCCGGCTGGCTATGGTTTATAGGAACGCTTTTCCCGATGGCAGGACTTGTCCAGGTAGGTTCGCAAGCGATGGCTAATCGCTATATGTACATATCGATTCTGGGCTTGCTTATAATGGTTGCGTGGTCTGTTAAAGAATTTGTCGCCGACAACCCTCGCAGGAAAAGCGCAGCGGCCGTATCGGCGGGTATTATTTTGTTTTGCCTCATTATCCTGACCCGCATACAGGTAGGGCACTGGCAGAATACATATAAGCTTTTTGAATATGCCCTGAAAGTTACTAAAAATAATTTTGTTGCGGAAAACGGTCTCGGATGCGCTTTGTTCGAAGACAATCGGCTCAGCGAGGCGCAATCGCATTTGAAAGAAGCGCTGCAGCTGTGCCCGACATACTATGATGCCCGCAACAACCTCGGAAAGGTCTTTCTCAAACAGGGAAACCCCCGTAAGGCCATCGAATGCTTTAATGAGCTTATAAATCGCAAAAAGGACGCAGAGATTTATGTTAATCTCGCAATGGCTTATGCTCAGCTGAGTGATTATAAAACGACAATACAGAATTGCGCCAAAGCAGAACAGTTTAAACCTTACGATCCCGAAGTTTTGAATAATCTCGCGTGGCTCTTGTCCACTACGGGTGATGTAACCAGGCAAAACGCAGACAAGGCAGTTGAATTTGCCCGTCTTGCCTGTGAATTGACCGCTTACAAAAATGCGGATTTTCTCGATTCTTTGGGGGTTGCGTATGCGGCAGCAGGCAAGTACACCGACGCGATAATAACCTCCGAAAAAGCCCTGAAAGCCGCACAGGCAGCAGGCCGGAAAGACCTCGCTGCGGAAATACAGAATCGAATGAAACTTTATAAAGCCGGCGAGCCATACCGTGGAAAGTGATAACAGGCAAATATCAGCACCATTACCTTCTCTGTGTTTTGCTTAAATAGAAGCTTATCTTTGACCTCGCTGGTGGTATTTAGAGTCATCACACTTGGCATCGGCTGCAGTTTGGGGTATAAAGATGTTATTAGGAAACATTAATCATATTCGAAAGGATGGCTGAAAGATGATGAAAAATGCAATGTTAGTTTTGGGGATAGTTGTTTTACTGGCATCTTTTGCGGGTTGTGCGGAGCCGGCCGCTCCGCAGGCAGAAGCAAAGAAACCGGCGCCGCCTATACAGTGGGTCGAAGTCGATGGTCAAAAATGGCTGGTCCACGATACGAACCGGCCCGTGCCTCCGGTCGTTACGCCCGGCGAGGCAAGCTGCGGCGACAAGGTCGGAACGGCTCCGTCAGATGCAGTTGTGTTATTTGATGGTAATGATGCTTCAAAATGGGAAGGTGTTAAGAATCCCCGAGGGCCGTTTCCCTGGAAAGTCGGCGACGGATACCTTGAGACGGTCAAGGACGCCGGTTACATTCGCAGTAAGCAGAAGTTCGGCTCCTGTCAGCTTCACATCGAATTTGCCACGCCGGAAAGAGTAGCCGGCAGCAGCCAGGGGCGGGGCAACAGCGGCGTATTTTTAATGGAGATGTATGAAATACAGGTGCTCGATTCGTATAATAATCGCACATACGCCGATGGCCAGTGCGGCGCGCTTTACGGCAGGAACGTGCCGCTTGTCAACGCTTCGCGCAAACCGGGCGAATGGCAGACATACGACATCATTTTCCACAGGCCGACTTTCAAAGACAAAAACGTTGATAGAAAGGCAAGATTCACCGTAATTCATAACGGCGTCGTTGTCCAGGACAACGTAGAGCTTCAGGGCGGCACCGGCTGGATAGGCCCCCACGCAATGACCGATTACGTCCCGCACGGCGACAAAGGTGCATTGGCCCTTCAGGACCATGGCAATCCCGTTAGATTCAGAAATATATGGATTAGGGAAATAAAGGACTAAAACAAGTAAAAAGACAAAAAGGCCGGGCGGATAAAGTTCGGCCTTTTTATTTGCAGTCGAAAAATAACATTGAAATGCGATTTAGGCCGTCAACCGCTTTCACCTGTGCCGAATTTATACGCCGTCACCATCGCAAGCGGAAACCACAGCAGGTCAAACAGGGAAAAGGCGCTGATATAGGCAAATACAAATCCCACTGCGTTAATGATCGGACTTTCTTTTAAGGCGTCGGCGAATTCTTTCATCACTTTCGGATATTGTGTTCTGACCACTTCTTCTTTCTTCTGGTTGTCCCATTCAGCAAGGCACTTATAAACTTTGGCCTCGACCTCGTCAATTCTTTGCGCCTGCGCCTTATCATTTAACTCGACATCGCCCCGTTCTGCCCGGCCGAAGGCCCGTGCAAACCTCATCGTAGAAACGCTATTGGCATCCTCTCTGGTGATTTGCCCTTCCTCGGCTAATTGCATCGCGGCCAGTCCGAACATCTGTTCCCGACTTGACATAATCCGCTGAATGTTCTCGTTGTTCAATTCAAACTTGTTCGGATCAATTAAACCCGGGGATTCCTCTTTCTTGAGTTCGGCCATAAATTCCGGCATATAATACCATTTTGCGATAAAATACTTCCCGCAGAGAATGCCGAAAAAGGCAATCAGTGCTGCGGCAAGCCCCAGCAGGACCCCGCGGCTGGTCGTTAACATCATAATCCCTGCGCCCGCCAGCGCGCCTATGGCGCAAGCCAGAAGGCCAAGCTCCATGTGGGCGAATTTTGCGACAAGCCCCCAAACCATACCTCCCAGAACAACCAGGATGACGCTTGCCAGCAGCGCAAGAAGCGTGTTGTCAATACTCAGGCCTTTTGAACTGTTTTTTGGGCCGATAACGCTTGTAGTCGCTGCGGGGATGCGACCCGCCATATCGGCAAATTCGCTTTGCTTAGCCGGCTCATCCTCAGGGCTTAGCCGAAGCGGGGCTTCAGCGGGAGAAGCGTTTTGTTTTTTCTCAAGTAATTCGTCAAAATCAGGCAGGTTGTCAAACGCGTTAAAATCGTCGCTCGGCAGGCCTGCTTTGTCTTCGACCGCGGGCGGTTTGGGCATCGCTGCTGCTGCCGGCACCTGCAGGGCGTTTCTACATTTTGCACACTTGACCTGTTTACCCGCATACTGAGGCGGAAGGCCTATTTTCTGATTGCAGTTAGGGCAGCGGAATTTGATGATATTCGGCTGCTCGGTTAATGCGTGGGCGGACGCTTGAGGAACCTGTATAGCAGCCTTGCATTTGGGACATAAAACCCTCTTTCCAGCGTACTTGTCGGATGCCGCTATCGTGTGGCCGCAATTAGTGCAGCTGATTTTTATCATCTTACCGCTCCTGCAATTAGTTTATTATATAGGCCAATTTTATGTCAATTAATTTTTAATAATTTTGTCGCAAAATGGTTTCGGGCGTCACTATATTATGAAAACCCGGGCTTTTTTGAAAATTTAATGTGTGGAGCTTGAAAATGCCTGAAAAAGACGAATATGACGTTTTTTACATTCAGCGGTGTTTAGACGGTCATCCGGACGACTTTCGACACCTTGTCCGGCGATATAAAGGGCCGCTTATGGGGTATTTATCAGGGCAGCTTGGAAGAAGCGACTTGGCGGAAGAGGCGCTGCAGGAGGTGTTTGTCAGGTGCTATTTCGGCCTTTCAACGCTTCAAAAGCCGGAATCGTTTTTTCCCTGGATGTTAGGCGTCGCCAACCGTGTCGCCAAAGAGCAGATAAGAATTGAACAAAAGCAGCGCCAGACCGCGGAAAAACTGGCGCAGATGCCCTCTCGAACAGGAGCCGGTCACGACTGGCCTTTGGCCAGGACGATAGCCAAACTTGACGATTTCTCACAGCAGTTGATTCTGCTTAGATACTACGGGGGCCATTCCTGTAAAGACGTCGCGGCGATTCTAAACATTCCCATAGGCACCGTAACCAAATCACTTTCGAGGGCTTATCAGCGTTTAAAAGAAATGATGAATGAGGATTCGGCGGAAAGCGAGGTGCAGTCATGAATTGTGCTCAATGCAGAGAACTTCTTGTTGCTTATATCGAAGGGTTGCTCGATAAGCAGCAAAATGACGCAGTCAAAGTTCACCTGGCCGGCTGTGCCGAGTGCAGGGACGAATACGAGCAGTCAAAGACCCTTCAGGAAGGTCTTCTCGCAGAAGGCCAAAAAGTGAGTAAGGGCGACCTCGAAAACGCCGTAATGGACGCGATTATGCGCAAA
>CAYLXJ010000204.1:0-5132 GCA_964387385.1 uncultured Pirellulales bacterium | reverse complement strand
GGCCACGGTTGCTCTGAACAGGACGGTTTTCGAGTTTGCAAGACAATATGACATAACGCCGCGATACGTCTGTTTCGCAGGGCTTGTTTTTGTGCCCGCGACGAGAAACTATCTCGAAACATTCGGGCAAAACTGGGTTATGGATATGCCTTTTTATCTGCGGTATCTTTTCCGCAATTCGATGCAGCTTAATACGGACCGCGAACGAAAGGAATACGTCGTGCTTTCCGAAATTATGCCTGACGAGATAAACGCATACGCGGGCGCGTTCAGAAGCCAGGTGATTGAAAGCATAAATGGAACCCCTGTCTGGGAGCTTGAGGACATCCAAAAGACGTTTGATAAATATGACGAGAATTTTTACACAATCAAGTTTATGGGTGTAGAGCGGCCATTGATAATCGATGCCAAGCTGGCCAAAGCAAGACAGGCGGACATTCTCAAAAAATACGATATTCCTCAACAAACGATACCGGAGGGCTTAAAATGAGAATAATACAAAAACGACTCCTGATTCTTTTTGCCCTTCTTTGCGTTCTGGCTGGGGAAATACAGGCCAGTGAAGAACAGAGACGCGAGAAAATGAAGGAGTCGCTTGTTTATCTTGAGATTTCATCATATGGGTATGACCAGTTCAGGCCCTGGCGCAATACCGACGTCGTGCAGAAAGGCGGCGTGGGCTGCGCAGTTGGCGCTTATGAAGTTATAACGCCCGCGTGGAACCTCACGGACGCGTCGTTAGTCAAGGCGAGGATTTTCGGGCAGAATGAATATGCGCAAGCTAAAATTAAAATTATCGATTATGAAATTAACCTTGCACTTGTTGCGATTGAGCCGAACGAGCTTAAAAAACCATTAAAGCCCGTCAAGTTCGCTGATAAGTTTCGACGAGGCGCAAAGCTAAACTATTACTGGCTCAATTCGGTTGGAAACCTGACTACGGGGCAGGGGTATTTAGACAGGGCCGAGGTGCGTCGTTCGTCAACTTCTTATTCAATTTTCTTGAACTATATCGTTACAAATATGTCGCAGGAAACCGGAATCGGGCAGCTTTACTGTGATGGTTCTGCTCCTGTCGGAATTGCCTGCTGGAGTGAAGATACGACCGAGGCAGGGCTTATACCGGCCGTCGTAATCAATAGCTTCCTGTCGAAAGCGAAGGAGCCCAATTACCTCAGCGTGCCGACAGTAGGTTTTTCCACGGATGAATTACTTGACCCCGCAACCCGGGGATATCTCAAAATACCTGAAACCCTTAAAGACGGCGTCCTCGTTACGGACGTTTACAATTTGGGAACAGGAAGCGATTTACTCAAACCGAATGACGTAATTCTGGCTATTGACGGTAAATCCTTAGACGCATACGGCAAGTTTCAGCATCGCTCTTACGACCGGGTGTCGTTTCATCATTTAATTGTCAGTCATAAAATTGGCGACGAAATCGTTTTCGACATCTGGCGTGAGGGCGCCAGGCAGCAAATTAAGGTCCCAGCGAAAAATTTTGACGCTCGAGAGATGCTTGTGCCTTATTATGAATACGGTCAGCAGCCGCGGTATATTGTAAACGGAGGGTATGTATTTCAAAAGCTGACTCGGCCTTATCTTACAAGCTTCGGGCAGGATTGGGCAGGCAGGGCCACGCCTCATTTATTGCACTATTTTCGGGATATGGCGTTCAAGCCGACCATCCAGCGAAAGGACATTGTCATATTGAGCTATGTCCTGCCCGCGCAAATCAATCTCGGCTACACCGACCTTGCACAGCTTGTCGTCTCGTCGGTCAATGGTATGCCTATAAGCCGAATCGGTGACATTATAAAAGCCCAGCAGCTGAACCCCGCTGCGGAATACGACATCGTTGAATTTGAGCTGGACAGCCCCACTGTAGTCATCCCCCGCGGGCAATTACTGCAGGCCGATATGCTTATCACGACAAATTACGGGATACGCAAACCCATAAACGTTGACTGATTGATTATTGACAGTAATCCCGCGGCAAGTTACCCTATCGGGCCTATGAAGGTATTATTAAGCTGGCTGCAGGATTACGTTGATATCGAGAACTCGGCACAGGAGGTCGCTGAGATTCTCAGCAATCTCGGTTTGCCCTACGAGGGCATCGAGCAGCTCGATAACGACGCCGTAATCGATGTTGAGGTAACCAGCAACAGGGGGGACTGCCTCGGCTTAATCGGTATCGCACGCGAGCTTGCCGCGGCGACAGACAGGGAATTGAAACTGCCTAAAGTCGAATTAATCGAATCGGAAAAACCCGCGGCAGAGTTTGCAACTGTTGAGATTCTCGAGCCGGCGCTGTGTGCCCGTTATACCGCACGTATTATTGAGGGCGTCAAGGTAGGTCCAACTCCCGACTGGATGAGAAGCCGGCTGGAAGCAATCGGATTGCGTTGCGTCAATAACGTCGTTGACGCGACAAATTACGCGATGATTGAGACGGGCCAGCCGCCGCACGCTTTTGATTATAAGAAATTGTTCGGCGGTAAAATCATCGTCCGAAAGGCACGTGCAGGCGAGCAAATAATCAGTATCGACGGCTCAAAATGCGAGCTTACAACTGATATGCTCGTAATCGCCGATGCCACATATCCCGTCGCGGTAGCAGGTGTTATGGGCGGCCTCGATACCGAGGTCAGTGACTCCTCAACGACAATACTGCTTGAGGACGCTTTTTTCTCGCCCGTGAGCGTCAGGACGACATCCCGCAACCTTGCTTTGCCTTCGGAGGCAGCGTTTCGGTTCGCAAGAATAGTCGATATCGAAAATATCGACTGGGCCTCGCAGCGAACTGCTCAACTGATGATTCAGGTCGCCGGAGGCACAGCGGCCAAAGGCGTCATCGACGCTTATCCCGGAAAGCCAAAACCCAAACAGGCAACGCTGCGATTATCACGTCTGAAAAAGCTATTGGGCATTGAAGTGCCTGCTGACGAAGCAACAAAGATATTGGCCCGACTGGGATTTGAACCGAAACGACAGGGTGAACAAATAACCTGCGCCGTGCCATCGTGGCGAAGCGACATATATCGTGAAGCGGACCTTATTGAGGAAATCGCACGAGTTTACGGGTACGGCAAGGTGCCGGCTGAAAATAAAATAACAATCGAGGTCGCACCGGTAGATAACAGGCAAAAAACAATCGACGCGATAGCAACATTCCTTACCGGATGCGGCTTTTACGAGACGGTAACAATCAGCTTCATCGACAGCCGTGACGCGGAACTTTTCGCCCAAACTGACGATAAGCGGCACTTATCTGTTAAGGACGTTACAAGAACCGGCACGAACCTGCTGCGCCAAAGCGTCCTGCCCTCGTTATTCGGCGTAATAAAATCAAATCACAACGTCGGCAACTCCCCCTGCCGGGTTTTTGAAATAGCAGACACTTATATCCCGGCCGAAACAGGCAAATTACCCGCTGAAAAGACACGCCTCGCCATCGCCTGCGACAGCGACCTGCGCGATATACGCGGCGTTATTGAAGGTCTTTTAAAAACTATCGCTGGAGAAACGGCTGTAAAGTTAGAACCGTGCGAAATCGGCTGGGCACAGGCGGGCTTGAAAATCACCGCCGGCGATAAACAAATCGGCACAATCGCGATGGCGTCGCAGCAGGTCCTCGACAGGTTTGATTTCAAAAACACTGTCATTTGTGGCGCGGAGCTTGACCTCGAACAGTTGCTTGCCATTCGAGGCGCCCAGATAAAGGTCAGGCAATTACCGAAATTCCCCGCCATAAGACGCGACCTGTCATTAGTTGTTCAGGAGGAAGTCCCCTGGATGGATTTAGAGTCGGCTGCGCGTCGAAAGGCCCCCGCCGAATTAGAAGAACTGCAGTTTGTCGATATATTCCGCGGAAAAGGCATACCTGAAGGCAAAAAAAGCGTAACGCTTTCGCTGTCATTCCGCGATGCCGACGGCACGCTCACCCACGAGCAAGTCGATAATTTCCAGAAAGCCATATTGGCCGAATTAACCGCCTCCCTCGGCGCAACATAGCGAACTGCATAACTTCAAATGCCGAATATTGAGCTAATCAAGTTACCAACTACTGAAGTGATAACGCCCGGAATCCATTTTCCTTTCAATGATTCATATATACTGATTAACTTCGACTTATTCGGCGATACACTTCTTAATTCGCGCGCCATTTCTGATAGGGCATCTATTAATGTTTGAACCTCTTGATTAATTGCATTCTCAGCTTTCATTTGTGCAATCTGGATTTTGGTATCATCTATAGATGCTGAAGCTTGTATTCCAATCCCTCCTCCTTGTGAAATCCCGACTGCACCTATTCCTCCGCCATGTGCAGTAGCAGAAAAACCCGTCATATTCACATTTACAGTAAATTGAAACTGACTCGGATTACTACTTATTGATTTTATAATAGTTTCAAGAATATTTGCTGCTTCCTGTGTATTCATGTTTAAACTCCTTAACGATTATACTTTTCGCATAAATGTATCTCACTGTGTATAGTATATGGTATGGCAATGATTTGCCCGCTTTTTTTGTGGTTAAAATAATAAAATAGCCGATAAACTATTTGGTTTTAAGGAGTGGAAATATGCGGCATCGATGGATGACTAGAGCAAAAAGTTAAGGAGTAAAAAAATGAAATGGCATTACTTTTCGTTTGTGATGCTTATTATGCTGGGGTTACTTATTTGGCCGTGTGCGCCTGCAATTGCAGGCCATGTACTAATTTGGGGCTATGATTATGATGCAAACACTGGTCTTCCTCTAATGTGTTCACCCGATGGCAATGATTTTATTGATATTGGTGCAGGCAGAGGGACAGTTTACGACACAAATTGGTTTGATAACATTGCGGTCAAAGCGGACGGCTCTCTGGCCACGTGGCAAAGATGTAGCGAGGTCATATCTCCATCAACTAGTGCTATTATTATAGTTTCCTGTGGCAATGAATATACACTTGGATTGCGACAAGATGGAACTCTTTGTGCATGGGGTAATAACTATCACGGACAATGTAATGTTCCAGATGGAAACGATTTTATCGAAATTGCAGCAGGTAATGCATCTTCAATGGCAATTCGGTCTGATGGGACACTTGTTTTTTGGGGGTACGAGCCCGACCTGAATGAGCC
>CAYLXJ010000203.1:0-5135 GCA_964387385.1 uncultured Pirellulales bacterium | reverse complement strand
GAATGGGTTCGCAACGATGTCGGCGAGATTTTTGTTATGAATTTTGAGTGGGCACTGAATGCCTGGATTGGTAATCCGTCACCGGTCTGTATCCATTCAAAACAGTGCGGCCGTTCTGTCGTGATTGAGCATAACGGCGATGTCTTTGCCTGTGACCATTGCGTGTACCCACAATATAAGCTGGGAAATATTTTGACCGACGATTTGCTGAGCATGGTCGAAAAATCAGTTCAATCGGGATTCGGGGTCGCAAAAGAAACTGCGTTGCCTCGCTGGTGCAGAGAATGCGAAGTATTGGCTGCCTGTCAGGGCGGCTGCCCCAAGCACCGTTTTACGGATACAGTTTATGATGAGCCGGGGTTGCAATATTTGTGTCCGGGTTATAAAAAATTCTTTATGCATATTCGCAAATATCTGCGGGTTATGACCCAGTTGCTGGAATGCGGCCGTCCCGCATCGCTTGTTATGGATGTTATAAAAGGGCCTTTGGCAATAAATGTAGATTACCAGCCGGGGCAATTAAAAATCTTACTTAATGGGGAGTAGCGTTTTCGGCCCTTTAAAGCTTTAATAAAATAAAGAAAAAAGTATAATGTCAGAACAGAAGCGGAAATAATCGTTTGGCTTGAAAACATTTAGTTCTATTTTTTGATTGGTTTGCCAAGTTTTTACAGGTAAACATACAGGGAGAAATGAATCAGAACGCAGTTTGATATCGAGAGGAATTATGAAAAAGAAAAATTTAACAGTATGGCTGGTTTTAATTAATCTATCATTGGTTTTTTGCGTCGTGATTTTATTGGTTTTAACTTTAAGCAGAGAACCAAGGCCTCCTTTGACTTCAGACAATAAAGCAAGCGTTGTTGCCCAGGACGCAAATTCGGAGTCGCAGAAGGCCGGTACCTCGCCTGATTCGAAGGAAATTATTGCCTATTTCGGCATTATGAAAGAGGAACGAAGACAAAAGGCAATTGAAGATTACGAACAAATAATTCGTTCTGAACCGCCATATCTTGGAACGCTTACCGAGGTGTACAGGTACGCACAAAATAACCAGTGGGATAAAGCGCAGGCTATTTGCAATCATTATATTCAGTATGGCGAGGACAAACGTGAGGCGCTTTACGGCCTTGCCTGGATTTATGCCAAGCAGGGCAACTATAAGGATGCCGTTAAATTATTGGATGAACTGGTAAAAAGCGATTCCTCATTCATCAAATCTTATGTCGTCTTGGGGTGGATTAATGTTAAAGAGGGCCGATATGATGAAGCCATTTCAGCTTGTAAGAATATCATCACGATAGCCCCTGACAACGAAGCAGGGCATTATGGGCTGGGACGACTGTACGCGTTTATGGATAAACCCGCCGAAGCGATTGCCTCCTACTCAGAAGCTATACGGATAAAACCGGATTTCGCGGAGGCGCATTTATTCCTCGGATTAGTTTACTGCAAGCAGGGTCAATGGGCCGATGCGCTGAAGCCCATTAGTGATGCCGTATCCTATAAGCGTGAATATGAACAGGCCTATTTGTTTAGGGCTTTGGCCTACGATGAACTCGGTCTGTATAAAGAGGCAAGCGAGGATATAGTGCATGCCCAAAATTTAAGCCATTTACGTCCCGACCCCAAGGATGGCTGGTCCGTTTTCGGGATTGAACCTGACTATGCCAGGTATAATTGTTCCCTGGCTGAAATCTACGCGAAACTTGGAGAGTACCATAAGGCCGTACTTGCCTGCAACGACGCCATCTCGATAAATCCGGCCTATCCAGAGGCCTACTATAATATGGCGCTGGCATATCTGCTGCTTGGCGAAAAGGACTCAGCGCTCCAGCAGCGCGAAAAACTGATATCACTGAAAGCGAATGACTTGTTGGCGAAATTGGATGAACTCTTGAACAAATAAATTTTTCTATTTTTTTAAGTAACGTATAGTAACTTATCGTGTATGTAAAGTAATGTATCGTAAGAGTTAATTCTTTGGTTAAAAAGGGCTTGCGTCATAACTGCTTATTTTCTAAGATGTTAAAAAAGAGGGCGGTTATAATCCCGCCCTCTCCGCCGTTTTCTATTCACTTCCAAGTTAGTAAAAATGGCGAGCATTTCAGATGCGTATCGGACTTGGGCAATTTGATGCGGTTGTGGGGGACCTTGAAGGCAACGCCGACAGGATGCGGGAGATTTACAGGCAGGCGAGGCAAAAAGGCGTGGAGCTGCTTTTATTTCCTGAGCTTGGGATATGCGGATATCCGCCTGAGGATTTGCTTATAAAAAGGCATTTTCTCGAAGAAAACCGCCAGACCGTTGAGAAACTCGCCGCCGACTGCCCCGATGTTACGATTATGGTAGGTTTTGCCGACTATTATCGCGGCAACACATATAACTGCGCCGGCATTCTCAGGAACGGGCGAATAATCGACGTTTATCGCAAGAGCTTGCTGCCGAATTACGGAGTGTTTGACGAAAAGCGATATTTTGAGCCGGGTAAAAGGCCGCTGATTGTTTCATTAAACGGCATTAACTTCGCGATAACGATTTGTATGGATATATGGGACATCGACTGGCTTGCCGGTTTTCTTAAAAGCGCAGGACCAATCGATATGGTGCTGAATATCTCCGCGTCGCCTTTTCACTTAGGTAAAATCGAGATAAGAAAAGACATCGTCCGCCAGTGCGTTGAGCAGTTAAGATGTCCTGCCTGCTATTGTAACCTCGTGGGCGGACAGGATGAGCTTGTTTTTGACGGCAGAAGCATGTTCGCAGACGCGGATGGGAATGTCGTCGCTATAGCCAGGGCGTTCGAGGAGGATTTGCTCTTAGCAGACGTGGTAAAACGGGATGGTACAATTCAGGTCGAGCCGCAGCTTGTTTCACCATCCAAACCGCTCGATATCCTCGATGAGACGTATGGTGCGCTTGTGCTGGGCACGAGGGATTACGTTAAGAAAAACGGTTTTGCAAAGGCGCTTGTGGGCTTAAGCGGGGGAATTGATTCAGCCGTGACCGCGGCCATAGCTGTCGCGGCACTGGGCGCTCAAAACGTCATCGGAATCACAATGCCCTCGAAATTCAACAGCGCCGATACAATCGGCGACGCCGAAAAATGCGCCAAAAATCTCGGTTTCGAATTTATGAATATTCCCATCGGGTCTATTCTTGAGCGATTTAACGAATCACTTAAACAGGCGCCCGGATGGAATAGCTCAGGCATCGCTTACGAAAACCTGCAGGCCAGAATCAGGGGCACAATCCTTATGTCGCTGTCGAACCAGTGGAATGCGATTGTGCTTACGACAGGCAATAAAAGCGAGACGGCCGTGGGCTATGCTACGCTCTACGGCGATACGGCGGGCGGTTTTGCCGTGATAAAGGATGTCTTCAAAACGATGGTTTACAAGCTCGCGAATTACATTAACGAGAAAAACGGACGCGAACTAATACCCAGAAGCATCATCGACCGCATTCCAACGGCGGAGCTTCGCCCCAATCAGAAGGACACCGACTCATTGCCGGAGTACGAGCTTCTGGATAAAATCCTAAAACGATACGTCGAGGAGGATATGTCGGCCCAGCAATTGGTCGAATCAGGACTGCCTGAAGAAGTCGTCAGCAGAGTCATAAGTATGGTTGACAGAAATGAATATAAGAGAAGGCAGTCGCCGCCGGGCGTTAAAATAACCCCCAAGGCGTTCGGCAGGGACAGGCGCCTGCCCATTACAAACCGCTACAATCACCGCGGCTCAATCTAATTTGGTCCGCTTTTCCTTAATCGCACCGGCAATCGCACGGGCAAACGGCACAGCCGCAGATGGTGAGCTTGCGGTTATGATATAGCCGTCTCGTTCGACGGGAACGCCCGTGTAATTTGCCCCGGATTTGCGAATCAATTCCCGCTGTGTCAGGTAGCCGGTTGCCCGCAGGCCGTTGAGAACGCCGGCGTTGGCAAGAATCGTCGGTGCGAGGTTTATCGCCCCAATTACCCTTCTCTGCGTTACCGCGTCTTTTGCGATAACCAGCACAGCGGTATTATCGAAATATGAAACGACACCGGGGCCATCGACAAAAATAACAGCGTCGTAATCCGCAACCTGCACCTTGTCGAGAGTAACATCAGAGGCGACAATACCTCCGAGAACACCTGTCAAAGGCCCGATTTTTGTGCTCGCTACTACAGTCGCTATACCTGCCTCATTCAAAACACGAACGGTCTCAAAAAGCTCCTCGTCTCTGAATTCGGCCTCCGGCACAATGAGCAAGGCCTTTTGCTCCGCGGCGGGCTTATCCGGTGACGCAACGGAATAACCTGCACATACAATCAGCAGCGGCTCAAGCTCGCCGGGTAATGCACAGACCCTCCCGACGTTTCTCGGTTCGAAATCGCCCACGGGCACAGACGCAAGCCCAAGGGAAACCGCCTGCAACTGTATATTTTCAGCAACATGTCCCGCTTCGAGATTTAAAAATTTGCCCGCCTTGCTTCCGGCCTTGGGCGAAAGCTTCCTGACCGAACCTGCAACGATGATATTGCAGGCCGCTTCGGCAATCGACGGTTGTCCCGCCGCCGCTGAAAGCTGCTTTCGTAAGTCAGCCGCCTGAATCTGCTCCAGCGAATGGTCTTCAGGACGATATACAAACAGGCCCTCGAACATTACCAGGTAAAGCTCTATCGGATAAATCGCCCAGGCAGACGGCGCAGCGCGCAGGCCTCGCCCTTTGTCTGTTATGCCCTGCCCTGCCCAGCATAACTGCCCTATTTGAGCGTAGCTGAGGGGCTTATCCATAAACTGCCGGAAGCTTCGACGCTTACTTATCGCCTCTTCCAAGCTGAACGAACTCGATACCGCAGGGTCCGGAAGCTCAATTTTTTTCATTCCCCCGCGTCGGGGCCGCCTCTGGGATTCATCACGTTCGCCTCTGCGCTGCGCCCGATTCGAAGGCGTCGAGGCCTGTCCGAACAGAGGCACGACAGCGGCTGAAAAAACTAAAAAAAAGCATATCGCTAAAATTATGTCAGTTATTTTCATTTTTTTCATTTTATAATCCTCCTAACTTATTTGCATAACGCATCTCAACTCAGAACGGCCTTTTGCGAGTGCCTGTAAATCAAATGCAGGTTGCGGATGTAAATCAGC
>CAYLXJ010000202.1:0-5153 GCA_964387385.1 uncultured Pirellulales bacterium | reverse complement strand
GATGTCGATGATTTTGCGGTCGGGGCCGAGGATGCGCGAATCAGCGTTTGTCCGGTAGCACTCTTCGGTGATTTTTTCGTTCCAGTCGTGATAGGGGTAGGCCGAATCCTGCAGTTCGACCTCTTCCAGCCACGGATTCTCCCGCGGCGGCTGATAAAAGTGACCGTGAATACAAACGTAATGCTCCATATTTCGCCTTTCGTATAATAATACTGATTAAGGAGACGTTCGGCCATATAAGATTTCATATTTTTATCGGATTTTCGGCGTTTGTGATCTGACAAATTTTATGAGGAAGGATAGGCAGTAACGCAATGCAATATAAGCAATCCCCTAATTTACAAAAAATAATTGAAAAGTATCCTGATAGGCACGAAAGACGGATAAACGACTTGTATAAACGGTTCTGTAAAATGTTAAAAACGCCATCAAATCACCCTCCTCCAAAGCAGGGTAAGGCAGCGATGCAAGAAGTGTCGCTGCCTTATCCCATCATAAATGAGAGATGGGATATAATTAAAGGAGTATAAAAATGTTAGTTCTGAGCAGAGGCAAGGACGAATCGATAATTGTCGGCGACAGCGTTGAGATTATGATTGTCGGAATTCAGCGCAACAAGATTCAATTGGGGATAATCGCGCCAAAAATGGTTCCCGTGTATCGCAAGGAGATTTACGGACGCATCAGACGTGAAAGAGACCTTGCGAACAGCGAACGGCTGACTTTGCGGCCACGCGATACTATGGCAGTCGAAGCGTAACAAAACGCTTTTTAAGAACACCCCCTAAAAATGACCGCCAAAAGCAATTCGACAGGAATTTAGGCAATTTAGAAATGCAACTTAAGGATTTTGCCTATTTTTACGGACATCGACAAAAAGTAAAATAGAATCAAATGGACAAAGAAATAAGAGCGGAATCATATGTTTAGGCAGGACTGAAAATGCTGAAAACTAATTCGTCGGTTGAAACAATGCGGAACAGCGATGAAATAAAACAGGAAAGGTCAACACCGTGGTATGTTTTGAATTCGCCGGAAATGGGCAAGCCATTTGCGGATTTTAAAGAGGCCTGCAAAACAAGCGGCGTGCTCAATAAAAAGATAAAGGAGCTGCTTAAGGTAGCCGTGGCCTCGACGTATCGCTGCCCGCACTGCACGGACGAACAAATACAGGCCGCAATCGACGCAGGAGTATCGAGAGAAGAAATAACGGAGACACTGCTGATTGCAGCGGTCACGGCAGCGGGCATACAGTTAAACGGCGGAGGATGTTTATCTAAAACACTATAACTGCGCGGACAAAAAGCGTTTTCGAGATATACGGAAAATATTGAGCCGGGGAGAAAAAAGCCGGCGCTTGTCGGAGAGCGCCGGCTTTGATATTTTTTATTTATTATTTTCTATTTTAAAAGTAAGTATCCTGTCGCGGCATCTTACGGGCCGGTAAGGGATGAGAGGAAATTATGAATCTGCTTGGCGAGGTTGACTAAGGCGATGAAGCTTGAGGGCTTGACCAAATAAAGAGAGTGTTTGGGGTCGAGGCCGTCGATGGCGTCGCGGTCGGAGGTCGAGGATGTAAGAACAACGAGGGGAATCCTGGAAAGGTCGGGAGCGGCCTTGATTTCCGCAATGACTTCCCAGCCTGATTTTTTGGGCATATTTAGGTCGAGGATTACAAGGTCGGGGCGTTGTGAGCGGGCGTATCGGCCTCTTTGCAAAAGGAAATCTGTCGCTTCAACACCGTCTTTTACCACATTGAGCTGATAGCTAAGACCTGCATATTTGAAGGCCTCCTTAATAAGCATAATATCGCCGAGGCAGTCCTCGGCCCACAGGATTCTTGCCGGTTTAGTCATTCAATCTCGCTTCAGAAAGTATATCTTTTATCAATTCTGTTAAGATTTACAAATGCTAATTGTATTAAAAAATGGCCTGCTTCGTCAAGCCATAAAACCTAAAAATCAAGGGCGGATTATTTACCGGCGTAAGAAATAAAGTGATATAATGTCGGGGTTCGAAGAGCGTCGCCGTCCGGTTTCGTCCCGACAAAAAATCGGGACTACGCCGTGATAAATACCGGCGACGGTTAAACATAACGCGAGAGAAAAGGAGACGTTATGACAAGCGGAAAGAAACTGATTAAAAAAGAGAAGAACCAGCGGGGTGTTTCCAAAAAGCAGGCCGATAAGCCAGCGATTGTCAACGTGGGCAAACGGTTCGCGATAACCACCGGAGCAACAGGCAGGTTTCCCATAGTGGGGATAGGGGCCTCAGCGGGGGGGCTTGAGGCAATCGAGGGGTTTTTCGGCAATACGCCATCGGAGGTGAAAATAGCTTTTGTAATTGTCCAGCATCTAGCGCCTGAGCATAAGAGCATAATGGGGTCCCTGCTGGAGAAATACACGAAAATGAAGGTTGCGGAGATTCGCGACGGGATGAAGGTTGTTCCGGGCTGCGTGTATCTGAATCCGCCGAACAGGGACGTTTCGATAATGAACGGCAGATTACTCCTTTCGGAACCCACCCAACCGAGAGGCGTGCGTTTGCCGATTGATTATTTCTTTCGCTCGTTAGCTGAATCCGAGGGCGACAAGTCGATTTGCATAGTTATGTCTGGAACGGGCACGGACGGCACTCTGGGCCTCAAGGCAATCAAAGGCGCGGGCGGTATGGCGATGGCGCAGGAGGAATCGCAGGCGAAGTATAACAATATGCCGAGAAGCGCGATTGACACAGGTCTTGTGGATTACGTTTTGCCCGTGGAGAAAATGGCTTCGGAGCTTATGAAATACGTAAAACACCCGTATATCGGAGGGCCTGAGAAGGCGCCGACGGCGAGGGACAGGTCTGAGAACTACCTTCAAAAGGTATTTATACTTGTTCGCTCGGCCACCGGGCACGATTTTTCGCAATACAAACTGAACACGATTAACCGAAGAATCGAAAGAAGGATGGCCGTCCACCAGATTAACAAGATTTCCGAATACGTCGCGTTCCTGCAGAAGAACCCAGCGGAAATCAAGACGCTGTTCAAGGACCTCCTGATTACCGTCACCAATTTCTTCAGGGACACCAAGGCGTTCAAGGCCCTTTTTGAAAAAGTTATTCTGCCTCTGGCCAAGGCAAAGCCCAATGAGGCAACTATTCGCGTGTGGGTGCCGGGCTGCGCGACGGGCGAAGAGGCATACTCGATAGCGATTCTTTTCGCAGAGGCGATGAAGTTGCAGAAGAAGCATTTTACGCTTCAGATATTCGCCACCGACATTGACGCCGACGCCATCGAGTATGCCAGGCAGGGCCTTTATCCTGACAGTATCGCCGCAGACGTATCGAACGAGCGGCTGAAAAACTTTTTCCTCAAGGAAGAAAACGCATACAAGGTAAGAAAACCAATCCGTGAAATGGTTGTTTTCGCGACTCAGAACCTCATCAAAGACGCCCCTTTTTCAAAACTGGACCTTGTAAGCTGCAGGAACGTCCTGATTTATATGAACACAGCTCTCCAAAAGAAGATACTTCCGCTTTTCCACTACACGTTAAATCCCGACGGTTTTATGTTTTTGGGAACGTCTGAAACAATAGGGGAATTCGCCGACCTGTTCACGCCGATGGACGCGAAGTGGAAAATATACAGGTGTAAAAAGGCGGCAGGCGCTCTTGAGCTTGAGCGTCCGGTGATGCCGCTGAGCGGTTTAGCCGGAGAAATCACAAAGGAAGCGAAGAAATATGAGCCGACCCTCGTTAATATCCGCCAGATGGCCGAGCGGACAATGCTGCAGGAATATGCCCCGCCCTGCGTTCTGGTCGATGACAAATTCGACGCACTTTATTTTAACGGAGATACGGACAAATACCTGTCGATGCCCATCGGAGAGCCGAGCTTTAATATCCTGAAGATCGCCCGCGAGGATATCCGCTATCAATTAAGCACGATGCTTCGTAAATGCCTCAGGGAAAAGAAAACCGTCAAATCCAAAAATATGAAGATTATGTTCAACGGCAACATTTTAATGATAAATCTCCTGGTCAAGCCGATTACAGACCCGGCGATAAAGAACGACTTTATGATGGTGATGTTCGAAAGCGCCGAACCGATTACTGAATCCGCTTCAAAGAGGAAAAAAGGCCCGCCGGGCAAATCCGTTGAGCCGCGGGTCGCAGCATTGGAGCAGGAGCTGCAAGCCACAAAGGAATACCTCCAGACAACAATCGAGGAATTAGAGACCAGTAACGAAGAATTGAAATCAACCAACGAGGAATTGCAGTCAACAAACGAGGAGCTTCAAAGCACAAATGAGGAGCTTGAGACCTCGAGGGAAGAATTGCAATCGACAAACGAGGAGTTAGAGACGGTCAATACGGAGCTTCAGAACAAGGTTGAGCAATTGTCGGATGTCAATAACGACCTCAGCAACCTGCTGGGCTGCACGGAAATTGCGACCCTCTTTTTGGATAACGACGTACATGTCAAACGCTTTACACCCAGGACAGTGGACATTTTCAAACTGATAAACACTGATATAGGCAGGCCCATAAGCGATATTGTTCATAACCTGATTTACGACGACCTGCTCAACGATGTGCAGGAGATTTTAAGAAACTTAGGAAGGGTTGAAAAAGAGGTCCAGTCCAAGACGGGCAACTGGTACCTTATGCGAATCCTGCCTTATCGAACGGTGGAAAACGCCATTGACGGCGTTGTGATTACCTTTATTGACATCACCAAGCAAAAGCTGGCCGAGGAGAAGATAAGGGAGAAGAAGAAATAATTACGGATTTCGGATTGCGGATTTTCACACCGCAGAGCACGCGAAGAGCGCAGAGAAAAAATAAATATAATAATCTCTGCGGTTTCATCGGTCTCCGCGGTAAAAAAGTGAGGGTTAACAATGGCTCAAAAGAAGCGCAAGGGCAGGACGGGGAAGTTCAAAGAGCTTCGCGCCAAGGCGGAGAAGACGCTGAAAAAGAGAATTGCCGGACTACGGAAAGAATCCGGCGACCCGGGAAAGGTGCTTCACGAGCTTCAGGTCCATCAAATCGAGCTTGAGATGCAAAATGAGGAGCTTCGCCGGGTGCAGCAGGAGCTTGAGGAAAGCCGTAATAAATACAGCGACCTTTACGACTTCGCCCCGGTGGGGTATTTCAGCTTCGAT
>CAYLXJ010000201.1:0-5154 GCA_964387385.1 uncultured Pirellulales bacterium | reverse complement strand
AGCGCGCCTACAGGCGTATGGCGATAAAGTATCATCCAGACAAGAACCCCGACAACAAGAAAGAGGCCGAAGCAAAATTTAAGGAATGCGCCGAGGCATACGAGGTCCTCAGCGACCCTGAGAAAAAACAGAGATACGACCAGTTTGGACACGACGGGCTGCGCGGCGTGGGCGTGCGAGATTACCAGCATATGCGATGGGAGGACGTCGGCAGCATTTTCGAGGACATATTCGGGTTCGGCGACCTCGGGGACCTTTTCGGTATGGGTGGGCGAGGCCGAAGAACTGCCAGACGCGGACCTGCACGCGGATACGATTTGGAGACAATGGTCGAGCTTTCGCTAAACGAGGTGGCGAAGAGCACTGAAAAAACGATTGAGTTTACCCGGCAGGACATTTGCGGGGAATGCACGGGAACGGGTTCCGCACGAGGCACAAGGCCAGGGGCGTGCCCCACCTGCGGCGGAAGCGGACAGGTGGCAAGGGGCGGCGGATTTTTCCAAATGGTATCGACCTGCCCGCAGTGCCGGGGGACAGGAGAAGTTATTGCAAACCCGTGCAAAGAATGCGGCGGCAGCGGGCGTGTGCCCAAACACAGGGTGATAAGCGTCAAAATCCCGGCGGGTGTGCACGAGGGACAGGGCATTCGCGTGGCGGAGGAAGGCGAGCCGGGGCGCGACGGCGGGCCGAGGGGCGATTTATATTGTTACGTCAAAATCAAGCCACACGAGTTTCTCGAACGCGACGGTTGCGACCTGATTGCGATAGTGCCGATAAGCTTTACGCAGGCGGCGCTTGGCGCGGAAATTGAGGTGCCGAGCTTGGACGGAATGAAGGAGCTTAAAATACCGCAGGGAACACAGAACGGAAGCGTTTTTCGGATAAAAGGGCAGGGGCTGCCCGATTTGCGGACGAGGCGAGTAGGCGACGAGCTTGTGCACATTATGGTCGAGATACCGACCCGTCTTAACGCCAAACAGGAAGAATTGCTCCGGGAATTCGCAAAAACAGAAAATAAGAGCGTATTTCCCAAGGCAAGCGGTTTTGTTGACCGGCTGAAAAAATATTTTGGCGGGAAGTGAATATGTTTCCGAGAAAAAAAGAAAACGAAAAACAGAAGACGGAAGACGGAGGACCGAAGACAGAAGAGCTGCAAAAGCAGATTGAAGAATTGCGCAAGCAGTTAGACGATTTACGAAAAGAAAAGGACGACATATTCGCCAAATTGCAGCGTGTAGCGGCCGATTACGATAATTTCCAGAAACGCTCGGTAAAACAGTTGGCCGAAACCGTTGCTTATGAGAAAGAAAAAATAATAAAGGCGATGCTGTCTGTTCTGGATGATTTTGAAAGGGCGATTGCGCACGCTCAGGCAGGCGGTTCGATTTTTGAGGGCGTTAAAATCGTATATGAACATCTCAAAGGTGTGCTGAAGGCGCAAGGACTTGAGGAGATAGAATCAACGGGAGAAAAGTTTGACCCTGAGCATCATCACGCGATTACGCAGACGGCCGTGGCCGGAAAAGAGGACGGCTTGATTGTGGAAGAATTGCAGAAGGGCTATAAGCTCAACGGCCGGGTGATTCGAGCCAGCAGAGTAGTTGTAAATAAATTGCCTGCCGCCAAAGCCGAGCAGCCGGCAGAGGAAGAAGAAACGAAAGATACGCAGTAAACCGGAGGACGGAGGACAGAACACTGAAAGAAAAAATATGCCGACTTATGAATATAGTTGCGATAGTTGCGGACACAATTTCGAGCAGCTTCAGAGCATAACCGCAAAGGCGCTGCGCAAATGCCCGAAGTGCGGCAAGAACTCCCTGAAACGGCTAATCGGGACCGGGGCTGGCGTGATTTTCAAAGGCAGCGGCTTTTACGCAACCGACTACAGAAGCGACAGTTATAAAAATGCGGCAAAAAAGGAAACACCGGTTAAAAGCGAAGAGAAAAAAGAGGCGGCGACGACAAAAACTAAAGCGGATTCGAGCACGAAGAAGGGGAAGTAATCTTCCGTTGGTTATTGATTAGCGCAATCGCCGGTAAACGGTTTCGATTGTATTTACCATCGTTTCGGGTGAGAATTTGGTCCTGACGCTTTCGCGGCCCTGTTGTCCGAGTTTTTCACGCAGCGTCTTGTCGCCAATCAATTCCGCACAGGCGGCGGTAAGCTGCTCGATATTTTTTGGCTCAATCAGCCGGCCTGTATTCTCATTTACTACTTCTTTTGCCCCGTCAACGTCGAAACTTATTACTGGTTTTCCGCAAAGCAACGCTTGAGGCAGCGTTCGGGCAAGCCCTTCACGCAATGAGCAATGAACCAGAATGTCTGAGGCCTGAATCGCAAGCGGCATCATTTTAGGGGGCAGCAATCCCGTGAAACGGAAGCGGTGGCCTAATCCCAGGTCGTGAGTCCAGTTTTTGTACTTATCGGCCAGAATTCCGTCGCCGACGAATAACCAGATTACATTCGGGAACTGCTCAGCCAGCCGTTTGGCCGACTCAATTATGAATTCGTGGCCCTTAAGAGAAAAAAGCCGAGCTATGGTAACAACAACAATAGCGTTGGGCACGATGGCGTATTTATGGCGAAACTCGTTTAACTGTTCGGAAGGAATGGAATTCAGAAAGTTGTCTTCCTCGATGGCGGAATACGCCGTTGTGAATTTTTCAGGTGAACCAATACCGGCATCTAACGCCTGTTTTGTCATCGCGTCTGCCACGCTTATAAATGCGTCGGTGCGTTTCGCCGCGGCCTTTTCAGCGGCTATATAGAATTTATTTATAAGCGAGCTTTGATACGGATGAAATGCGAGGCCGTGGATGGCATGAACAATCGCAGGTTTCGGGCGCTGGGCATAAGCAGCGTATCGGCCAAGAATACCGGCCTTGGCGGAGTGCGTATGAACGATATCGGGCTTGATATGCCTGAGCAGGTCCTTAATCGCAAGATACGCGGGTAAATCATAATGCGGATTTATCTGCCGGCGGAGGTTATCGAAAATCACAAACTTGAACGCCTGGTTTTCCGCCTGCTCATATAAATCGCCTTCAGGCCCAAGCGCAGGCCCCGTAACCAGTGTTACGTCGTGGCCCCGCTCAGCCAGCAGCTTGCACGTTATTAACGTGTTTTCCTGTGCGCCGCCGAGAATCAAACGTGTTATGATATGAACTATCTTCAATATTTAATCCACATTAAACAGAGGCCTTCGGGCGGGGCGATGGGGCCTGCGGCCTTGCGGTCTTTGGCCTCGAGAATTTCGGTAATTTTTTCGGGTTTCATCCTGCCCACGCCGACCTCGACTAACGTTCCTACGATGTTGCGGACCATATTATAAAGGAAACGGTTGCCTTCGACATCAACAAATAACCAATCGTCGCTCGTGGCTCGTGGCTCGTCGCTCGTGTTTGGAAGGGGAGAATTTGAAGTATAGACCTCGCAGCGGAAGATTGTGCGGATGGAATCGGTTCGCTTGTCGTCTGCGGCGGCAAAGGACTTGAAGTCCTTTTGGCCGATGAGCAGTTTTGCCGCCTCGTTCATTGCTGCTATGTCGAGTTTTTCGGGAAGGTGCCAGCATTGATGAACGAAGACAGGCCGTGCCCGACCTGTGAAAATCGTATAGCGGTAGAGCTTGCATTTGGCGTCGCCGATGACGTCGAAGCCCATAGGGACATCGACTGCCTCGGTTACGGCTATATCGGCAGGCAGACGGTCGGTTATGGCTTTGATGAAGTTTTTGGTGGGGATAGGAGAATCAATTTGAATAACCGCAACCTGCCCCACAGCGCTGACGCCTGCGTCGGTTCTCGACGCGGCTGTTACCCTCGTCCGCCAGCCGAGCAGTTCACTTACGGCGTTGACAAGCTCCCCCTGAATGGTCCGCTTGCCGGGCTGAAGTTGCCAGCCGTGATAGTTTGTGCCATCGTATTCGATTGTAAGTTTTATATTGCGAAGCGCCATTGGTAAAATGAAAAACCCCCAGGATGAACCTGGGGGCTTTCGGTCTTGTTCACGTTACAATAATTTTTCAGCGATTTGGATAGCGTTAAGGGCCGCGCCTTTACGGAGCTGGTCGCCCGCCACCCAGATATTGATGCCCCGGTTTTCGGGGATTGAGAAATCCTGCCTGATTCTGCCTACCAGCACGTCGTCTTTGCCGGTGGCGTCGATGGGCATCGGGAAGCGATTGTGCTCGCGGTCGTCGAGAACTGTAACGCCCGGGGCGTCCTTGAGAATTTCCCTGACTTCGTCAGGGGTAATCGGGTCGGTGAATTCGAGATTGATGCTTTCGCTATGCGCCCGCAGGACTGCGACCCTGATGCAGGTGGCGGTGACGGCTATATCGGGGCAGTCGAAAATCTTCCTGGTCTCGTTGACCATTTTGACCTCTTCCTGATTATAGCCGGTGCTGTCAAGCGAGGAATTGTGGCTGAACAGGTTGAAAGCAAGCTGGAAGGGCAGGACCTTTATAGTCGGTTTCTTCCCTGCCAGGATTTCGCGTGACTGCTGCTCAAGCTCGAGCATCGCCGACATGCCGGCGCCGGAGGCCGCCTGATAGGTGCTTACAACCATACGCTTGACCGGATTTGCCTTATGCAAAGGCCAGACGGGTACGATACCGATTATTGTTGAGCAATTGGGATTTGCGATAATACCCTTATGCCCCCTGATTTTCTGCGGATTGATTTCGGGGATGACCAGTGGGACGTTGGGGTCCATTCTGTAGGCAGAGGAATTATCGACGACGACGGCGCCTGCTTTTACGGCGGCCGGCGCGAATTTTTTGCTTCGTTCGGCACCTGCGCTGAAAAGCGCTATATTGACGCGGTCAAAGCTTTTGTCGGTCATTTCCTCGACGACGTATTCCTTACCCTTGAACGTGATTGTCTTGCCGGCAGACCGGCTGCTTGCCAAAAGCTTTAGCGAATCAAAGGGGAAATCCCTTTCCTCGATAATTTTTAAAAATTCCTGTCCCACGGCGCCCGTTACGCCCGCTACTGCTACATTACAACCCATTTTCAATGCTCCTTAAACAATCATAAAGAGAGGCAGCCGATAAGAGCTGCCCCGCAATTAAACGAATCAAATATTCTAATAATGTTATTAGCTAAATGCAAGTGAAAATACTTCAAACTTAGGGCTTTTTTCATAAGTCTATC
>CAYLXJ010000200.1:0-5161 GCA_964387385.1 uncultured Pirellulales bacterium | reverse complement strand
CTATAATCCCGCCGCTCGCTTCCTGGAATTTCTCCCTGTGTCCGACATAAACCCTGCCGGAATCCCCAATCGCCGTATAAGCCCCTTTCCCGTCCGTTCCAATCTGCCAGTCCAGCGCCGTCTGGCTCGAATATTCGGGCGAATCAATTACCCCCGTATCGAACAGCGTATTGACGATCCGGTTGTTCAGTAAATCCGCCCGGCTTATCCCCGTGTTGCTTGCAAGTATCCCGAACATATCGCTGTTGTAATTCTGGTATAGTACAGCCAGACCCGGCAGGGGGGCGCATGGGTCAGTTAAACCGGCAAATGAATAAGTGTCGCCGACCGGCCCTATTCCCCCGTAGCGAAAGATGCTCGCTCCAGCTTGTATAAATCCCCATTTCGCCGGATTGTGAAGTATGCTGAAGTAACCGTTGAAATAGTTGCTGTTCCAGTCACTTGAACTGCCTGTATAGTCAAAGAGCCATATTCCGTCCCAGTCCTGTGCTGCCGCAAAAGAGGCAAGCATCGGAACGCATTCCGCCTGGGCGTCTAATGGCGCAGAGTGGTTATATTCGCTGACTGTAAATGGTTTGCCCGCGTAACTTGTGCTTTTGCCTAATCGGCAGCCCGCCAGACCGAACAGTGTCGCGGAATTGATATAGTCAACCATCGGCTTCTGCTCGATATACCAGTTCGCCGGGTCCCACGGCACACCGGGAAACACCGGATGCTGCCAGTAGGAATGTGCGTCGATGAAATCCATATCGCTTTGCGCGTATAATCCGAGCGGGCCGAAAACAATCGTTCCCGTTACAAGCGAGTCGCAGCCGAGGTCGTTCTTTATATAATCGCGCATATCGTCGAAATATGCCTTTTCCGTCTCGGCCAGAAAACGCAATTGGTCAATTTGCCGCTCCTGCACAGCCGTATCGACAAACATCCGTACCGTTCCCGTTTCGATAAATTCGTCTTCCATTAAACCCGTCTGACCGCCCGTGCGCAACTGTGGATTTCGTAAATAAAACGTTGTCGTGTTCCCGTCGCAGAAGCTGAATGTTACCCTGCCGTTATTGTCGCTGCCGGTTGCCGTGAAGCCGTATGTGTATGTCTGCCAGCTTGTTGTTAGATTCGCAGTCGCGTACAGGCCCAACCCGCTCCATGGGTCGTGGTGCTGCATAACGTTAAACGATATCGAACGGGGGCTTTCCGCCGCCGCCTCAAAACTCAGCGTATAAAATTGCCCCTCGATAATTTGCAGATTGCTTTGCCTTATCTGCAAATGCCAGCCCGATGTGTCCGTAACATATATTGTAAATTTCGCCCCCGACTGCGACTGATATGTCCCGAACTCGAAATTAGCGTCGCAGCCCGCGTGCTCCTCTAAATACCATTTGTCCGCAGGGTCGATATTCGGATTGTTAAAGTTGTCATTGAAATCCGTAAGAACGTTTTCCCCTAATGGCTCGACGTTTGCGTTCCACACATCCCGTAACGTGTTTGTATCGCCGTATTCTCCGCCTAACCAGTCGTTATACTGTTGTTTCAGAATGTCTGCGTAATACGTCGGCAGCGACCGCAATTTCTCGGGGCCGTCCCACATAAAAAAGCTGTCCTCGTTGGTTATCTCCACAAATCCTATCGCCGGGTCGTCCGCCACGCGAATCCCTCGTTAGGGATTCACGTGGTCCAGCATCTGCTCGGCAAAGTCCTTTTGGGCGTTTATCAGTGCGGGCGTGAAAATCCCAACGATTTTATCGTAGTCCGTATTTGGCGCCGGCAATCCTAAGTACCCGCTGTGTGCCCGGCCGACATGCAGGTTCAAATTAGTGTAAATACCCCTTTTGGCCAGTTCATTGACATAATAATCAAAACGGTCAAGTGCCTCCGGATATATCGTTGCTCCATCCGTTGGATTCCATATTCCGTTGGGGTAATTTGATGTGTCCATATGATGGCAGCGAACAGAATTTACACCAGCTGCCGCAAGACGCTCAGCTGCCTTGTTCGCGTCTGAATGGCTCGGAAAATTCCCGGCAAAAGTTAAATTGACGCCCCATATTTTTACTCTTTCGCCGTTCTTTGTGAAATGGTCGTCTGTTGTCTGTATTCTGTCTTGAACATTATTTCCAATAGATTGATATTCTATTGCTATCAGGGAATCAGGATTCTGCTGAGATGGAATTACAAATGGCGTCATCCCGGGCGGGCACTCCTTTGGTTCTCCTGTCAACCTCATATTATCCAAATAAGCAGTATAAGTCGTCGCCAGACCGTCATTCGAATAACTGTTTGCAAAAAGGTAAAAAGTCATCGATGACGGTGTCGTTGCCGGCTTAATCGAATTAAAATCAACAGTCATCGTGATGGTGCGGTTTGTTTTGCCGGTGCCTCCCCACCATGGCAGACAATCGTTCCATTGCTGCCAGCCCGTCTGACTGCTCCATAGGGCAAAACCGAAATTTATTCCGCTGTTGCCGGGGAAGTCTGCGGCCAGTGTAGTGATATCGACGCTGAATTTCGTGTTGGCCATGAAACTGCCTGGATTGACAGGAAATGACCCTATGAATCCCCAGCCGATTGGCCCCGTAACACGAAGGCTGTACAATCCCTCTGTAACTCCTATTGTTTGACCGCCAACAAGTGTTGGTCCGGAGCTGGTGATGGGATTCGTTGTCCCGTCTTCGAAGCTGCTGATAAGTACGTTACTATCGCACAAATTGCCGTAGCAGGTCGAGGCAAGAATAAATGCTAAAACAGTGGAAGTAAATGCTCTGCTCACACCATACTCCTTTCTCTTCGTTCGTGCGGGTGTAAGATAAGGAATCGACGATTATTGTATTCTAATCAATCCGCGATTAAATGTCAAGATTGTTATCCCTGCATTACTTCTGATTGTTGATGAGATTTTATTGTCTGATTTTGATAATGCGTCCGAGGGGATTCGAACCTCTGACCTTCGGTTTAGGAAACCGACGCTCTATCCTTCTGAGCTACGGACGCTACCGGCAAACAATTATAGTAAAATTTGAGAAGTTTGAGAAATAAAAATCAGGTCTTTGGATTTAAGTAAATCGAGATGGGGGTATAAAAAAGCCGGTAGTTAACCGGCTATCTGCTGGACGCCTTTCTAATAGTCGTTGTTTCTTTAGCTTTTATGCAAAACAAACTCTAATAGATGATTGCGGTGGCTTCCTCGATTTTTCTGATGACTTCCGAGATATCGCCTGGCTTTGAGACGTAACCGTCAAAGCCCTTCTGCATCAGGGCAACCGCCTCGCCGCTTGCCAGATTATTCGCAAGGGCGATGATTTTTATGGTTTGCAATTCCTCGTCAGCCCTGATAGTGCGACATATTTCATCGGCGTCAATGTCCTTGGCGAGCAGGTTTATAAGCAGGACGTGGGGTGCGAATTTGTGGACGGCGGCGCCTGTTTCGAAGTTGCTTTTGACGACCTTTACGTCGTAATCTGATTGCGCTTTAAGCGTCTCGGCAATTGATGCAGCCGAGTCGGCATTGCTATCGACAATCATCACGCGCATTCTGCCGACCGGAATAGCCGGCACCGGCATATTGTGCTGCTTCATAAAGCGGAGAAGCTCGTTAAGGGGAATCCTGCGGTCTTTGCTGCCGGGAATTCTGTAGCCCTTGAGTTGGCCGCTATCGAACCACTTTGAGACGGTGCGTGGAGCCACATTGCAGATTTTGGCCACGTCGCCTGTCGTTAATACATTCTTTCCTTTTGCCATATTCCTATCTCCCGTAAGGGATTAAATCTCGCTTTGTGTTCAATTTATCGGCCTGAAAAACCCGTCACTTTCGTCCTTTTATTAAGTCCGCAGGTTATTCAGGTTTTGCTCGTTATATCGTCTGTAACACTTATTACTACGTCCGATAAAGAGAAGTGGTTTTAAGTGCTTCAGCGAGAATAACCGCCCTTCGATGAACTGCGAAAAATAAGCTGCGTTGAAATAAGGGAGCGGAGACAGCAAAGAGAAAAACAAGAGAGATAGGAATGATAGTTGCGAAATTATTTTCCGGAGAGGAATTTTATCATTGAATAAACAGCGCGATTATAAGGGGTATCGACATGGTGCTTGTCGGCAAGGGCCAGGACCTCACCGGTCAGTGCTTCGATTTCAGTCCTTTTGCCCGCGGCGATATCCTGCAAGGTCGAGGATTTATGGTCAGCGGTAGCAGGAACGAGCTTGTCATAAAATACCTTCAGGAATCCATCTGGAGTTTTCCAGTGCGTGCGGAACCCAGCTTTGGTCATAACCGCAAAGACCTCTTCAGTGATATGATTCATCAAATCCTTAGTGAAGGGATTTTTAGCGAGGGCGCCATAAGGAACGTCGAGAATAGCGCCGAGGGGATTAAGGGCGCAGTTGTAAAGCATTTTGGCCCATAAGTCCTTTTCGATATTGTGACTTCTTACGGTTGGAATTCCTCCTCCCGCAATCGCGTAGGCAAGCGAATCGATTTCCTCCACATTGCCGCCGAAAAGCGAGCCGATATGAATCGCATCTGCGTGAACTGTTATTTTGACCTCGTTTGGCTTTTTACGAGTAAAACCGGTAATTACACGAGCGCTGAAAATGCGGCCTTTGGGGAAATGGCTTGTGAATTTCTCGGCGTTGCCCCAGCCGTTCTGGCACAGGACAATTTTCGTATTCGCGTCCAAAAGCCGGCGATGGTTGGAAATATCGTCCGCCGCTGCTGCCGAGTCGAACGACTTTGTGCAGACAAGAATATAATCAACAGGCCGGCATACAAATTCGTTCAGCGACTCGTAAGCGGAAAACGTATCGGGCTTGGCGTGAAACCGACCAAAAATGCCGCTGCGCACAAGACCCGACTTTCGCAGTGCCGCTACCGTGTCAGCCCTTGCGATAATAGTTATCTCGGCCTGCGACTTCAAAAGACAACTCGCCAGACCCAAACCAACCGCACCAGCACCATAAATCAGGATTTTCATAAGACAAGTATTATAAACAAGAAGGGCCGTTAAGAAAAATTGATTATTGATTATTGGCGAGTTTGCGTTATAAAACAATTTGCTTTGGAATATTTAACTGAACAAGATACGATGCAAGCCGGAGTTTGAAGTGGTCGATGAAAAAAGATACATAGCGGTGGATTTAGGGGCGGACAGCGGCAGAGTTATGCTGGGGATTG
>CAYLXJ010000199.1:0-5172 GCA_964387385.1 uncultured Pirellulales bacterium | reverse complement strand
AAGCGGTTATCGCTACAGAGAGGTTGAACCGGGCTTGGTCAGATGTCTTGATTTGGATGAGGAATCGCCTTTGCCTGCGGACAAGGCAAAAGGCCTTGTTTCATACGACCAGTTTAAAAAACGGACTGAATAAAAAAGTTTATATCAACTTTAAATTGATTGGATAAAAAATGCAGGTTCCCTTACTTGATTTGAAGGCACAGTACTCGACGATAAAAAAAGAAGTTATGACGGCGATATCGGAAGTGCTTGATTCGCAGATTTGTATAGGCGGGCTGAAGGTGGCTGAGCTGGAGGCCAAAGCGGCGGCGATAAGCGACTGTAAATACGCCGTCGGCGTATCAAGCGGGACTGACGCCATTTTGAATTGCCTGATGAGTTTGGAAATCGGGGCAGGGGATGAGGTAATAACGACGCCTTTTACGTTTTTCGCGACCGCCGGTTGCATCGCCCGGACAGGCGCTAAGCCGGTGTTTGTGGATATCGACCCGCAAACATTTAATATCAATCCCAAGCTTATCGCCAAAGCGATCACAAAAAAGACCAGAGCTATAATGCCAGTCCATCTTTTCGGCCAAATGGCGGATATGGACCCTATTATGGATATTGCCAAAAGGCACGGTTTGGCAGTAATCGAAGACGCGGCACAATCAATTACAAGCACATACAAAGGCAAAAAAGCGGGCAGCATAGGAACGGCGGGCTGCTTCAGCTTCTTTCCGAGCAAAAACCTCGGCGGCATAGGCGACGGCGGCATGGTCGTAACCAATGACCAGAAGTTTTATGAACGACTCATTATAATGCGTAGTCACGGGATGAATCCAAAATATTATCATAAATACATCGGCGGCAATTTCCGGCTTGACCCAATACAGGCTGCGGCGCTGCTGGTAAAATTGCCGCACTTGGATGAATGGTCCCAGGCTCGACGGCGAAACGCCGCTTATTACGACAAGAAATTCGCAGGTTCCGTTGTTAAAACACCTCAAATCACGCCCGATTGCGTAAGTATTTATAACCAGTATGTTATAAGGATTCCGAAGCGAGATGAGCTTGTAAAAACACTTAGGGCTAAGAATATTGGCTGCGAGATTTATTATCCGATACCGATGCACCTGCAGGAATGTTTCCGCTATCTTAACTACAAACAGGGCGATTTTCCTGAGGCCGAAAAGGCAGCAAAGGAGGTTTTGGCTATTCCCATCTACCCTGAGTTAAACGACAGTATGAAAGACTGCGTAGCTGAAACAATATTGTCTTTTGTGCGTTGATGGAACCTTCGAATAAAAAGATTGAGGACAGACTCGTAGCCGAGTCGGTAGAACAAAGCACGGCTGCAGATATATATGTGCCGGCCTCGACTAGGAAAAACTTTGGATGGGTTCTGCTTGGCAACATCATCAGCGAATTGTCGCTGTTCGGAGTTCTGATGGCACTGGCCAAACTCGGCTCAGCCGAAATCCAAGGTCGATTCCTGCTCTGTCTCGGAATTGCGACCCCCGTTGCCGTCTTTTCTTCTCTTGGATTGAGCGCGCTCTTAATAACCGATACTAGTGAAAGATTCAGTTTTTATGATTATTTGTATCTGCGAACCGCACTGGCCGTTTTTGGCGTAATTGTATGCCTGTTTATAGGTTCTTATCTTGTGTTTCGAGGCAGATACGATGCAGGTTTTCTTGCGGCTCTGGGGCTCATCGGCGCTTTCAAGGCTGTGGATTTCGTTTCAGATATATGCTATGCTGCTTTCCAGAAAAAACAACTGATGAAATACATGGGTATAAGCAGAGCGGTGAGAGCAATAGGCGCTTTTATGGCTACAATAGCTATATTGTTTGTCACTAAAAATCTGGCAGCAGCTCTGCTGGGGTGGCTCGTAGCATGCAGCACTACGACGTTTCTGTATGATCTGAGGATAGCAAAGCGGTTTTATCCGAAACAAACGGAGTTCAGTTTTAGTCGCAGTCTTATGATGAGCAAACAGGCAATACCTCTGGTAATAGTGGCGGGCCTTCTGACTTTAAATGGAAATATCAGCAGATACATCATCGCCGGCTATTGCGGTGAGGCGGAGGTGGGATATTTTGGCTCGATAAGTTATGGTGTAACGGCTATGTCAATGATTTTTGTGGCAGTGGGCACCGTCCTTTTGCCTAAAATGGCGGATTATTTCAAAGATAATCCTCTCTATATCTGGCGACTGGCAGCAAAGGCGTCTCTTGTGGTAGTTGGGCTGGGCCTGCTTGCCTTCGTAGTCAGTTTGCTTGTAGGCAGGATTGCCCTTAGAGTATTTTTTAGCGAAGGACACGCCGCTTATGTTAAAGTATTATGGATACTGATGGGCGGCAGTGCAGTGCTGGGCATGGCTTCAGTGATGGGTTTTGCTGGCACAGCGTGCCGAGCGTTTACGCCAGCTATTTTTATCTGGATAATTGTATGTTGCGTAACATTTTTCGGCGGCCTTTTTCTTGTGCCGAAATATGGTATCGAAGGTGCCGCATTTACCAGTATAATGTCAAATGTAGCGGCCTTGGTTTTAATGACTGCATTGGTTGCGGCCTATACATTTCGCAGACACAAGCTGGTGCAAAGATGCGCAGCATAGAAAAGATACGTTTGGAGTGATGGGTTTGTCTAATATAATGACTAATGACTATTGAGGGCGTTTTAAGGAAAATACTATGAAAAGATGTTCGAGATGTATTCTGCCGGAGGTTTTTTCAAACATAACGTATGATCAAAATGGAATCTGCTCTGTATGTCATGCGTGGGACAAGAAATACAAAAATACTCCCAAGAACAGCGAAGATAAATTCGTTGAGTTGCTGGACTATGCGAAAAAAACCACCGGCAACAGCAAATATGACTTGGTAATAGCTTTCAGCGGCGGAAAAGACAGTTGTTACGTCGTTCACTTGTTGAAAAAGTATAATACGAAGCCGTTATTGGTAAACTTCAACAATTTCTTTCAGAGCGACTTGGCCAAAGATATCATATCGAAGATTCTAAAGAAAACGAAGTTGGATTTGGTGACATACACTCCCAACAAGGACAACTTTCTGCAGGTGATGAGAAAGTCGTTTATGAAAACAGGCAACTTCTGCACCGCCTGCAATCTCGGAATCTACAGTTGCTGCCAGAAAATTGCGGCAAAAAACGATATCAGAGTGGCTTTATTCGGAGGAGGAGGGAGACTGGAATCGAATTTGATTTCAGAGCATCCGGAGCTCGATTTTTACAAGTATGTCAGAGGCATGCTTCAGGATGACCCCTCTATAGACTGGACAGATTTTATAGTGGACGAGGATCTTTGCCGAAAGATTCGTTTCGCTTTTATTGGTGACTATACGAACTGGAACCACAAGACAATAATTGAGACACTGCAAAAAGAGTTCAACATAAAATTTCCGGAGCACGGGGCCAGCTATATTCATGCGGATTGCAACCTCGTTCCCATTAAAAACTACATTAACATGAGGAAGAACCATCTTTCGATTAATGAAAATACACTGGCAAGTCTCATACGCGACGGCCAGATAACACGAGCAGAGGCGCTGAGTGTTATTGAAGATGAGTTTAAATCTGCGGAAACAGACCCTGAGTATCTCGCGACTTTTCTTTCGATGATTGGTATTAGCAGAGATGATTTAGAAAAGGCGCTCAAGTATAAAGCGGCATATCGGCCGCCCTGGTACCACGGCGAGACCGGCGTTAAAGCGGATAAGGATAAATGAACGAATGTATTTACTGACTTACAAATAATTGCTGCTCATAACGATCAGTGAATTTAATTTGGTAATTTCTTATAAGGAGTCAGATTTAATGATGCCAAAAGGTCGCAGGATATTTATAACAGGAGGGGCCGGATTTATCGGTTCTACTTTAATTGGATGGCTGGTGGAAGAAAATAAGATAACCGTGTATGATGATTTCCGTCGTGATGCGCTAAGCGGCAAGCCCTACCGAAAACATCCCAATCTAAAAATTATCAAAGGAAATGTCCTGGATTTTCCCCGCCTGAGCCGGGCAATGCGTGGGGCTGAAATTGTTGTGCATTGTGCGGCAATAGCTGGGATTGACACGGTCATAAAAAAGCCGACAGAAACAATGCGTGTGAATATGATAGGCACCGCCAATGTACTTGAAGCCGCGAAAAATCTGCCTAAATTGAGCCGGCTGGTGGACTTTTCGACCAGTGAAGTATTTGGACAATCGGCCTTTCGTGCCGAAGAGGGTAACATAACACATATTGGAGCAGTTGGCGAGGCAAGATGGACATATGCCGTCAGTAAACTAGCTGGCGAACATCTTGCCAAGGCCTATCATGACCAGTTTGGAATGCCTATTGTGACAGTGCGTCCTTTTAACGTATACGGACCTGGTCAAGTGGGTGAAGGGGCTATGCGGATTTTCATTCAACGTGCTTTAGCCAACCAGGAAATCAAGATTCACGGTGACGGCAACCAGATTCGGGCATGGTGCTATGTTGACGACTTCGTAAAGGGATTGTTGCTTTGTATAACCCACCCAAAAGCTGTGGGAGAATCCATAAACATTGGAAATGCCCGTGCAGTTGTTACCATATATGGGCTTGCCCAGGTAGTGGTGCAAACATTACATTCAAGGTCACGCATCAGCTTTATAAGGAAAAATTACGCCGATGTTGAGCTTCGAGTCCCGAGTGTCGATAAGGCCAGAAAGCTACTCGGTTTCGAGGCGAAGGTTGATTTGGAAGAGGGTATATGGAGAACGGCGGAGTTTTTTAAGAAGCAAATGGGTTTATGATTCGATTAACAATTCCATCTATCGATGAGAGTGACCTGCAGGCAGTAAGAGAAGTGCTGGCCAGCGGGTATCTGGTTCAGGGTTCGAGAGTGGCAGCCTTTGAAGCGACCATCGCGAAATACGTTGGAGCAAAGCACGCTATAGCCGTAAGCAACTGCACCGCCGCTCTGCACGTTTCACTTCTTGCGATGGGTGTTAAGCAGGGAGACATAGTTGTGGTGGCGGCCTATTCGTGGCCTGCAACAGCCAATGTTATCGAATTATGCGGGGCAAAGCCGATTTTCGTGGATATTCAGCCCGACACGTTTAATATGGATCCGGGGCGATTAAAAGCAGTTCTCGAGAAATTGATGGCTTCCAAACAAACCCAAAAAAGTGTCAAGGGTATTC
>CAYLXJ010000198.1:0-5195 GCA_964387385.1 uncultured Pirellulales bacterium | reverse complement strand
TGTTTCCGGCGGCGCAGCAGGCGGCGGCGGTATTGAAATTATCGCTTCCGGAAACGTCACCTTCGACGCCAATTCCCGGATAGTTGCCAACGGCGGCGGTATGACATTCAACTCTATAAGCGGCGACGGTGCCGGCGGCGGCGGCGGAGCAGGCGGCTCGGTTAGAATCATTGCAGGCGGCTCCGTTACCAATAATGGCGTTATCAATGTCAACGGCGGCAAGGGCGCTAATCACGTCGATAAGGCGCATAATGCCAGCGGCGGCGGCGGCGGCGGACGTGTCGCAATCTTCTACGGCACAACCATTACTCCCTTAAACGGCGGCAACATTACCGCCGATGGCGGCGTCAGCGGTATTTGTAACGACCCAACGTACGGTGTTACTGCTATTGCCCAGGACGGTCAGGACGGAACTGTATTCATCTCGAACGGCTCGCCAAAGAAGGCCTCGGCGCCAAATCCTCAGGACGGCAATAACATGGTTTATGTCGGCGCCGGCACTATCCAGTTGAAATGGATATCCGGCTACGGCGGCACAACCGATGAGGTTTTCTGCGATACTAATCCCAATCCGACGACTTCTCGCGGTTCGGTTGCGGCAACACGCGGCTGGCACAGTGTGAATATGCCTGTATCGGCCGGTGTCAGATATTATTGGAAGGTCGTAACCGACGGTTCCGTCAGCAGCGATGTCTGGTCTTTCAGGACCGACAGCGTCCAGTGCCCGCTTGCCATAAGCGCTAACTATCCGCATCCGCAGGGACTGGAATGGGACATCAATAAAAACTGCGTCCTCGACATCGAAGATTTTGCGACCCTCGCTGACGCCTGGTTAGACCCCGGATTTGGCCAGTACTTTATCGACTTCGTTGATTTCAACAGGTTCGCGGGTGAATTTGGATGGTGTGTTAACAGGTCGGACGGCTGTCCCGGCTACACCAACCCTAATCCTTAAGCATTCTTTTAGATGTGAATAAATTGAGCCGGTATAGTCATTCCCGCCTCCGCGAAAGCGGGGGCGGGCTTGACTTGAAATGTAAGTTATTGTAAAAAACTGTTAAATCAGTCAAATAGGTGTCTTTTCAGGTTAAGGAGATAATGCCATGAAAAGAAAAAAAGGTTTCACATTAGTCGAATTGCTGGTCGTAATTGCGGTCATTGCCCTGTTGATGGCGATACTTCTGCCTGCGTTAGGCAAAGCCAGGGAGCAGGCCAGACGTGCAATTTGCGGCGCCAACCTTAAACAAATCGGGACCGCTGTTTTGGGCTATGCAGGAGATACGGACGTTTTGCCCTGGTCAGGGGGAGATACTGAAACTTCTGATGAAGGCGGGAGTACTCCTCATCCTTACACGGCATTCAGGGACACCTATGTTGATGGTTCAGGCAAGCTGAAACCGATGCGGCTGGCCGTCCTTTATTCGCGTAAGTATATAGAAGACCCGAAAGCGTTTTATTGCGGGTCTCAAAGAAACCGAACGTATATGTATAAATCGTATGCGAATCCGGCGCCCTGGGGAACTCTGCCGCAGGTTTACAATACGGAAAATAACATCAATCAGTGGGTGCGGACGGGTTACCCTTATTATCCTATAGATCAGTCACTTCAGCCGACACCGACTCAAATGGCGCCCAGTAAATATAATGCGAGCTTGACTGTGCCTCGATATACAGCCAGAAGATTGTCCCTGCTGCAGAAAAATGCCCCGTATGTGACCGATTTTCTCTGGAAGAACGGTCTGAAGGACGTAGTTCATTCGTCGGGAACGTACAGAGACGCAAATGGGAATACACGAGCATCCAATCCCGGTATGAATTGCCTGTTTAAGGATGGCCACGTCAGATTTGTCAGGGACGAGAAGTTTTCGGTTGTAAAGCAAAATATTAATATACAAGGGACTGTCTTCGACAATATTATATGGAATTACGTTGAAGATAACGAAGATACTTTTGATGTGAGAACTCTTTTGTATTACTTATACCTCGGGATAAAGCCCTGACGGGTAGGGCCGGCGGCAAAGATTCGAATTGCTTGAAGATTATAATAGGGGGGGCCGAAGAGACGCCGGTGGTTTTTTCGCGGCTGATGATGCCTTTCCCGCTGCGGAAAGTTTGAGGTCGTTCTGCTGCAGGCGGTTTCGGAGTCGCCTCAGACCAACGATTGACCGAAAATTTTAATCTGGAGCGCAATACTTCAGGTTTAAAATGCGCCTAAGCGAGCCAATAAGGGCAGTTGTCTTTTGGTAATTGCCCCGGCTTTACAGGAAGTTGCTGTGACACGAAAAATATTGAACTTATCATATATGCTGTTTTTGCCGGTCTGCGGCGCGGCCTTTGCCGCCGGAGAAGGCGTCTTCTGGCGGTCCGACGTTAATCTGGCAGGCCTCGCTAAACGTTTTGAAACCGCCGATACCCGCATCATTACTGTAAGCGCCGATGGCTCCGGTGATTTTAATTCGATTCAGGATGCTGTTGATTCTGTGGTCGAACACGATAGCGATGGCTTTGTTGTGCTGATAAAGCCCGGCTTTTATAATCAGCGTGTCCTTATACCCAAAAGCAGGCCGCTTGTTATCCTGCGGGGACTTGACCCCTTTAAAACGACGATTAGTTTTAATCTCAATCACGAGATGCTCAAGCCCGACGGCTCAGACAAATACCGCTCGGATTGCGCTACCCTGATTGCCGAGTGTCCCGATTTAATTCTCGAAAATCTTACAATCGAAAACACCTTCGGCCCTCACCCTCAGGCGCTCGCCGCCAAACTGGTTACGGAACGCGCCATTGCCGTCAATTGCAGGTTCCTTGGCGGACAGGATACGCTGATGGCAAATTCAGGCAGGCAGTTTTACCTTAATTGCTATATAGAGGGCGGCACCGATTTCATTTACGGCTATTCTCAGGCCGTATTCGACAACTGTGTTATACATTCCAAGGAAAGCAGCCATATCACCGCGCACGCCGCGACCGAGCCGAACCTGCCGACCGGCTTTGTTTTTTATAATTGCCGTGTCACTACCGCCGATGGTACTATGACCGACCTCGGCAGACCTTGGCGCCCCTATGCCAAAGTCGTTTACTATGACTGCTGGCTCGACAAGGGAATTAAGCCGGCCGGATGGGACAACTGGCGTGACCCGAACCGCGAAAAAACCGCCTTTTTTGCTGAATTCAACAGCTCCGGCCCTGGCGCTAATCCGGCGTCTCGCGTCAAATGGTCGAGGCAGCTCACGGATGCCGATGCACAAAAATTTTTGCCTGAAAACTTCTTAAAGGCCGACCGCTTGACTTCCGACAAATGGCTTCAAAAAATTCTCGATTTCAGGAAAACCGTCGCTCTAAAAAATTAAATTCTTATGAAAACCGTCAGGATTGAAATATTTTGTTCGTTTATGTTGCTGAGTTTCAGCAGCGTCTCGTGCGCAAAGACGCCTCTGCCCGCATTTCCAGGCGCAGAAGGTTTCGGTATGTTTGCCTCAGGCGGCAGGGCGGGACGTCTTATCGAAGTTACTAACCTCGATGACAGCGGCCCGGGCAGCTTAAGGGAGGCCGTCGAAACAAGCGGCCCGCGCATTGTCGTTTTTCGCGTCGGGGGATACATTGAGCTTAAGTCGATGCTCGATATTAATCGGCCCGACATTACTATCGCTGGCCAAACCGCTCCCGGCGACGGAATCTGCCTTAAAAATTTCGGACTCGTTGTGCGGGCAGACAACGTGATTATTCGCTACTTGCGCGTCCGGCCAAGCGATATCGAACGAGAGGAATTCGACGCGATTTCCGTTTTGAACGGCCGAAATATCATTATCGACCATTGCTCCGCAAGCTGGTCGCTCGATGAGGTCGTTTCAGTCGTTTCCAGAAGACCGTCTCTCGGCAACATTACCGTCCAGTGGTGCATAATTTCGGAAAGTTTGAATTGTTCCGCCCATCGCAAGGGCTGCCACGGCTACGCCTCGCTTATACGCGCCGGTTTCGGAAATGGCGTCAGCTATCATCATAATCTTTATGCTCATAACAATGGCCGCAATCCCCGTCCCGGCAATTACGTTGGCTCGAAAGCCGACCCCTGCGGCCTCATTTTTGATTTCCGCAACAACGTCGTTTATAACTGGGGCGGCTCGCACGCCGGCTACAACGACGACGGCAAAAACAACGCTGATAGTATTACAATTATGAACTTTGTAAATAACTACTATCTCAGGGGGCCTAATTCTACCGGCAATATTATTTTCAGGGAAAGCACCTCGACCCCCGGCTGCAAGGCATATTTCGCCGGAAATTGGATGAATGGCGACTGCTCCGAAGACCCCTGGTCACAAGTTGAGTTCGCCGGCTTCACTCAGGCGCAGAAGGACGCCTATAAACAATCTGCGCCCATACCTGCTGCCCAAGTGGTTACTGAAGAAGCTCCAGAGGCCTATAAACGCGTCCTGGCAGACGCTGGCGTTGTATTTCCCGTTCGCGACGCGGTTGACAAACGCATCATTGATAACGTAGTTAATAAAACGGGTGCGATAATTAATCATATAGAGGATGTCGGCGGCTACCCGCAAATCGCGCCGGGCACGCCGCGCGTCGATAGCGACCGTGACGGTATGCCCGATAGATGGGAAAAGGCCGTCGGCCTTAATCCTGACGTCCCCGCAGATGCTCTCGGTGACCGCGACGGCGACGGCTACACCAATATCGAGGAATATATTAACTGGCTGCCCTCGGGAAAACCAATACCCGAAAAATCGGCGGCCGTTCGAAAAGATTAACTTATGGATAAACTTACGGCAGTCAATATAGGCGGCTTCGGACATTCAGACGCGGTTTTCCGCGACTTGGCGGGTATGCAGGAAGTTGAGCTTGTCGGCCTCGCTCCGGCCTATCAGGGCGAGGACATCTCGAAATTCCTCAAACTCGAGCCGGCCGTCGGAAAAAAAGTTTACGATGATTATAAACTCATGCTCAAGGACTTAAAACCCGACGTCGCGATTATAAGCACGCGACTTGACCTTATCCCGCATCTCATAATCGATGCCGCAGACGCTGGCTGTCACGTAATCGCTGAAAAGCCCCTCGCCCTCGATTTGGCGACGCTCGAAAAGGTCCGCAAAAAAGTGCAGCAGAAAAAAATCAACCTTATGGCGATGCTGACGATGAGAAGCGACCCGCAGTTTGTCGCCGCCAAACAGGTTTACGACGCC
>CAYLXJ010000197.1:0-5235 GCA_964387385.1 uncultured Pirellulales bacterium | reverse complement strand
CAATAACGCCTGACCCGCAAAAGGTCATCGAGCAGGCGGGAAGGACGTGTTACCTCAGTTTCGATAAAATGGGCGACGACTCACAGGTCGGCTTCATTAAACGCCTTATAAAGATGGGACACGAATCGCCCCTCGAACACGCCTACGCCACTTTCAGAATCAAGAACTGCTCCCGTGCAATGACTCATCAATTGGTCCGCCATCGGCTTATGGCCGTATCGCAGCAGTCCCAGCGATACGTCGATGAGGAGGAATTTACTTATGTCGTTCCTGAGTCGCTATCCCCTGAATTAGTCGATGAGTTTCATAACGATATGCAGACAATTCAAGAAATGTATAAAAAATGGCGAGACAAGGGTCTGAAAAAAGAGGACGCCCGTTTCGTTTTGCCCAACGCCTGCACCAGCGAAATCGTCGTCAGCGCCAATTTCCGCGAATGGCGGCACATCTTAAGCGTCCGAACTGCCAAAGGCGCACAATGGGAAATCCGCAAGGCAGCAAATCTGATTATCGATATCCTCAAACAACAAGCCCCCGCGTGCTTCGAAGATATCGTCCCCACAGATTGAAATTTTCATCACTGCGAATACAGAAACCGCAGAGAAAAAATCCTTGATTATTCTGCTTTCGATGATATACTGTCCCCCTATGACCTGACGACACTTCGTTGCGGCTGTTCAGACGAGGAGTTTTAATGGCTTAAACCATTTATTCAAAATTTTATTGGAAAGGGGATATTATGAAAAATCCGGTAAAGTTTGTAATGGTCGCTTTAGTGGCATTGCTTATCAGCAGTGCGGCTTTTGCCGCCGGCAAAGGCAATGAGGGGAAAAAGGCCGAAAAGGAAAGCAAAAAGGCATCGGCCGCCGCTTCCGAGCAGACAAAAGAAGCCAAAATGGAAAAGGCCGATGCTGAAGAAAAAGCCGCAAAAGCCAAAAAGGAGCACGAAGACAAGGTCAAAGATCCCAACGCCATGGGCCAGAAAAAGGAATCGTGGTTTAAAAGGCACTTCGGCCGCGGCAAAGACCACCAGCAGCAGCTTAAAGCCCTCGATGCAAAGCAAGCCAAAATCCAAGCGAGGGACACAGAAAGAATAGCGGCACTCGAAAAAGACCTGGCGGCGGCCAAGGCGGCCAACGATACGAAGAAGGCCGAGGAATTAGAAAAGAAACTCGCCCAGACAACGAAGACATCTGAAGCGGAAATGAAGAAAATTGAGGCCAAACGCGCCCAAATTCAGGAATCAATGTCAAAGGAAAAACCGAAAACCGAATAGCGTCTCCTTTGAGAAACGACAATTCGCTGTTATTTCAACTCCGGCAAAAGCTTGAGCAAAAAAGCCCAAGCGGCGTCAACGGAGGCGATGTTGAGGCGTTCCTGTGGGGAATGTGGATTTTCAATCGTCGGCCCCACCGACACCGCCTCAATACACGGGAATTTCTCCCTTATTATGGCCGGTTCAAGGCCTGCGTGGACGACTCTTGTGGGAGGGGCAGTGCCGTGTAGTTTGGTATAAGCGGCTGTGCACATTTTCAGCAGGTGAGAATCCGTATCGGGTTCCCAGGCGGGGTATCGGCCGTATGCCCTGACTTCTGCGCCTGCCTTTCCGGCTATTCCAGTAATTTTGCCCGTCAGCTCGTCCGTCGCGGACATCTTAAAGCTTCGCTGCATTGTGGTAATTCGAATAATGCTTTCGTCGCGGATCGTCTCAACACGAGCAAGGTTATCCGATGTCTCGACTGTTCCGGGAAATACATCTGACATTCGATATACGCCGGCAGGCAAGGCCGTGAGGAGATTTATGATTTTTGATTTATTATTTATTATTTTTTCTTCCGATGGGGCTTTTATTAAATCGATTTTTAACCCAGGGTCGGTTTTAGCAAATTCCTTTTTGAATGACGATTCCGCTTCCGAAATCGTCTTTTTAGCTGCGACAAAGGCGGAAGGGGTGAGCAAGATAACCGCTTGGGCGTCGCGGGGAATCGCGTTAGCGGCTTTGCCAGCGTCGATTGAGCAGATTCGTATATCCTGCAAGGCCGAGAGAGTTTGGGCCAGCAATTTAACGGCGTTTGCGCGATTTTTGTCGATATCGACGCCCGAATGACCGCCGTAAAGCCCTGAGAACTTCAGTGTATAACAATCATATCCTTTGGGGGCGTCCTCCCAATCAAGTTTCATTGTAATCTCGGTCATCTCGCCGCCGGCACAGCCGACGATTAGCGATTCGTCCTCCCCGTCGAGATTTATCAGGTATTTGCCCTTGATAAAACCTGGCTGTAAGCCATTTGCGCCCGTAAGGCCTGTTTCCTCATCGACGGTGAACAGCAACTCGAGCGGCGGATGAGAAATTTTCTCATCGACCAAAGCAAGCGCAAGCGAAACGCCGAGGCCGTTGTCTGCACCTAAGGTTGTCCCGTCGGCTGATACCCAGCCGTCGCGCTCGATGATTATGATGGGGTCTTTTGTAAAATCGTGTTTCGATTCGGGCGTCTTTTCGCAGACCATATCGACGTGGCTTTGAAGCGTAACCACAGGTGAACTCTCATATCCCGCCGTCGCGGGCAGTTCAATAACGAGGTTACCGACTGCGTCGCTTCGAAAGGCAAGATTGTGGCTTTTGGCAAAACTTTTCAGCCAATTGAGAATCTTTTTTTCACTTTTTGAACATCGCGGAATGGCGCTTACCTGCCTGAAATATTTCCAGACATTCTGCGCCTTTGCTTCTTTTAGTGTTATCTTTGCAGTCGCCATTTCATTACTCCGTAAGAATTTCGGCTCATTTCGTGCCAAACAGCCGGAAAATGCAAGCATAGTTAATACAATAAACCATAGATATTTATTCATCACTAATCCTTATCAGAAATTATAACGGGAGCTTTATTTACGGACAATAGCGGTATGGCCGTCATTGACACAAATGGGACAGATGTATATCATCGCACGCTTACTAAACTGTGGAGAATCGAATTATGACCAATGTAACGTTAATAACGGGCGACGGCGTAGGGCCTGAGATAGCAGAGGCGGCAAGAAGGTGCATCGACGCAACAGGCGCGGGGATAAAATGGGACATACGCGAGGCAGGAACGGACGTTATGGCAAGAGAGGGAACACCGTTACCCGACGCGACAGTCGAGTCGATAAAGAAAAACGGCGTCGCGCTGAAGGCGCCGATAACAACACCCGTTGGGACGGGCTTTCGAAGCGTCAACGTGCATTTGCGCCAGGCGCTTGATTTGTATGTGTGCCTGCGCCCCTGCAAAAGCTATAAGGGCGTCCGAAGCAAATACACCGATATCGACATTGTTATCGTTCGTGAAAATACCGAGGACTTGTATGCCGGTATAGAATACGAAAAAGACAAAGACGATACAGCCGAACTGATTAACTGGCTCAATAATCACAGTAAAAAGAAAATCAGGCCCGATTCCGGCATAAGCATCAAGCCCATATCGGTCGCGGGAACCGAGCGGATTGTGCAATTCGCGTTCGATTATGCCCGCAAAAACGGTCGCAAGAAAGTAACCAGCGTCCACAAGGCCAATATTATGAAATTCACCGACGGGCTTTGGCTTGAGGTAAGCAGGCAGGTCGCCGCTAAAAACAGCGACATCGCCTTCGAGGACCGCATCGTCGATAATATGTGTATGCAACTGGTGCAGAAACCGGAACTTTACGACGTTTTAGTGCTGCCCAACCTTTACGGTGATATAATCAGCGACCTTTGCGCGGGACTTGTCGGCGGATTGGGTGTTGCGCCGGGGGCAAATATCGGCGAAAAAGGCGCGATATTCGAGGCAACCCACGGCAGCGCTCCGAAATACAAGGGGCTTAACAAGGTCAATCCTACGGCGCTGATACTAAGCGGCGTCTTATTATTGAGGCACATCGGCAAAACTAAAGAGGCAGACAAATTAGAAAACGCCGTTGCAGCCGTGATAGCAGAGGGCAAAGACGTTACTTACGATATGAAAGAAAACCGCGACGACCCCACCGCTGTCGGCACAAGCCAGATGGGCGACGCAATAATCAAAAAAATAAAGGTTTTATGAACCAGACGAGTTTCAGGAAACTCATTTCAGGTCAAATCACGGGCTGGATTGCCAAGTCGCTGCGGTTTTTACTGAACGTATTGGCGGTGTTCTACGGGATGGGTATTGCCCTGCGCAACTGGTTATATGATGGTAATCGAATCAAGAAATGGTCGGTAACCCACGGAGGATTATTAACATCGGACAGAGCACAGGCATCAGTCCCTGTTATAAGCATAGGCAATATAACCGTCGGCGGGACAGGCAAGACGCCAATGGTAATATGGCTTTGCAACTATCTGCGGGCAAAAGACATTGCCTGCGCTATATTAACCCGCGGCTATAAATCAAATGATGAGCCGACAATGTTGACTAAAAACTGCCCCGGCATAGCGGTAATAGTAAATCCTGACCGTTTGGCAGGAGCACAAGAAGCAGTCAAAAGACATCACGCGCAAGTGATGATTATGGACGATGGCTTTCAGCACAGGCGTCTGCACAGGGTTCTCGATATCGTAACCATCGATGCGACGCTGCCATTCGGCTACAACAAAATATTGCCCGCAGGCCTGCTGCGGGAACCGTTAAAATCGCTGAAAAGAGCCAATGCCGCAGTCCTTACAAGATGTGATTCTGCTGCTAAAGACGACTTGGCAAAATTAAAGCAGACAATCGGCCAAATCAATCCCAAATTGGTCATTGCTGAAACGATTCACGAACCAATCTGCGCAAGGACAAAGGATAAGATAGCTTTAGCTGAACTAAGCGGCAAAAAAGTTTTCGCTTTTTGCGGGATAGCGAATCCTGATGCGTTTCTGGCGACATTAGACCGATTGAAAGTGAGCGTTGCCGGCATAAAAATTTATGACGACCATCACAACTATACCGCCGCCGACTTTAATGATATTTTACGCGATTCAGAGCAGGCACAGGCCGAAATGATGCTGACTACTGAAAAGGACTATGCAAAAATCGTACGGTTTTCAGCAGGCAAAAGCGGTTCCGTTTTGGCGTATCTCGCGATAAAAATACAATTCCTGTCAGCAGAAGAACAGTTAACCCAGTTGATTGAACTGTCGTTGTCGGGTAAAATCCCTAAAAAACGAACCGTTTGAACGTGGAGATTTCCTGTGTACGAAAATCTTCTCAAAGCCGTTACGAAGCTCGACTCGCCGAAAGTACTGCTGGTGGGCGATTTTAT
>CAYLXJ010000196.1:3412-5269 GCA_964387385.1 uncultured Pirellulales bacterium | reverse complement strand
ATTTCGCCAGGATTTCTCTCAAATTTTCATTATTTTTGCCGTTCATTTTTGTTCACACCCATAATCTCCCGCAATAGTTTCATTCCCCGGTGCAGCTTCGAAAGCGTAGTGCCTAACGGCTCACCTCTTGACTGGGATATCTCGCTAAACGATAATTGTGAATAATACCTCATCATTATCAATTCCCTTATGTCCTCGTCCATTTTTCCCAAAGCCGTCTGCAATTCATCGATTTCACCCAAATCATCACCTTCGCTATGCGCAGGGTGCATATTAACTCGCCTTCCCTGCTCACTCAGCAGCCGTGTCTGACGCTGCCTGAACCGCAAGTGGTCGCGAAAAAGGTTCGACGCCATCGTGAACAGCCACCCGTTGAAGCTGCCCCCTTTGTATGTCCCGATTTTCTCCACTAATTTTACAAAGAGCTCGCTGAGCAAATCCTCGCTCGTTTCCCTGCTGCCGCTCAGCCGGTAAAAATATCCGAACAAGCGTTTGGCGTAAATATCTATCAGTTGTGAAAAACTCGCCTCGTCGCCTCTCTTACATCCGATAATTATCTGCTCTAAATCGTTTTGCGGCATACCCGGCCATTTCTATAATTTTAGACGTCTTTGACCTCACCTTTATTGCATTTTCATTGCGAAATGTTATCCTTATACTCTAAATATGACTATAACTGAAGTTAAACCGTCTCCGAAGAACACCTGGTCCGCAAAGCTCAGGCGGACAGTAACCGCTTTTTTACCTGTCGATAAGACCCGCCGCGGCCGATGCCAGCGGTGCGGCGCCTGCTGCAAATTGCCCAATGTCTGTCCATGGCTGCGATTTGATTCCGAGGGTAAGGCAATTTGTAAAATCTACCCTGTCCGTCCTCTGAATTGCCGAAAATACCCCCGTTCACCCTCCGAACACCTGACCACCTCCTCCTGCGGCTTGTTCTTCAAATAATCCGCCTTTCTTGTTTTGAATTTTGAATTTCGGTCATTGGAATTTGTTTCGGATTTCGTACTTCGAATTTACTTTTTGTCTTCTTCCTCGCCCGGCTCTTTCGGTTCGTCCAGCTCGTCATCGTCTATCTTCCATTTTTCCGATTCGTCGATGTCGTCTATTTCTCGTTCGACCAGCTTCATCATTTTCCTCTGCAGCGGCTCCATCTTGGTTTGCCACCGCAGCATCCCCTGATAACTTGCCAGAAGCATATCCAGCCGGATAAGCTGCCACTTGGCGATGCACTCCGGTTCCTTGATATTCGAAAACGGGTCACACTTAAACGCACGCCTGCCGTCAGGCCCGACCTCACACAATTCGCACTGAACGCACTGAATCATTTGCATTTCTCCGCATTTGTCCTTTGACTTCTTACCGCTTTTTATATAATATCACACGCTCATTATAACAAACAATTTTCTTTTAACGTTGTTTTTGTTCGTTTTTTGGAGAAAACTATGGGAAAACCCAGACGCCGGCGCAAAATCGGCAGCAAAAAGCGCCACCAGAAGTGGAAAATCCGCCATAAGATTAGTTGGTAAAACGATTAGAAAGCCCCCAGCTTTATGCCGGGGGGTTTGCTCAAAAATGAAACACTACACCGTTACCTTTCAGCCCGAAGGCAGACAGGTCGCCGTCCACGCAGGCGCTAATCTCGTCGAGGCCGCGGGGTTGGCCGGTATAGTTCTCGATACCGCCTGCGGCCAAAAGGGCACTTGTCACAAATGCTCAGTTACGCTGCTGCCTCAAAACCTTACCGTTCTCGCCTGCCAATATCTTGTTAAAAGCGACCTGACTGTCCTCGTCCCTCGCGATTCGAGATTTATTGAGCATAAAATCCTGACCGAAGGACTTACCCGGCCGGACGCC
>CAYLXJ010000196.1:0-3402 GCA_964387385.1 uncultured Pirellulales bacterium | reverse complement strand
GTACTTGGCCCTCGCCGCCGAAAAGCCCATATTCGGTCTGGCCATCGATATCGGCACAACAACCGTTGTTGTCAAACTCGTCGATATGAAAACGGGGCAGGTTCAGAACACCGCCGCCGAGCTTAATCCCCAGGCAAAATTCGGTGATGATGTCATCTCCCGAATCGCCCATGCCAGTGACGGAACAAAACTCGCCGAGCTTAACAAGCTTATTGTCAATCGTATCAACTTCCTCATCGGTGAATGCTGCGGCGGGGGGGCAGCTAAATCAAGCGATATTTACGAGGCCTGTGTCGTCGGCAACACAACGATGAACCACATCTTCTTGCGATTGCCTATTACTCAGCTCGGCCGCGCTCCCTATGAGGCGTTTTCGGTTGACGCTAAAGATATTAGCCCCAAAGACATCCCCCTGCGAATGAATCCAGCCGGCAATATCCACACGCTGGCCAATATCGCCGGATTCGTCGGCGCCGACACAACAGCCGTCGCGCTTGCTGCCGCTCTCGATAAGGCCGACGAAATGACCCTCGCTATCGACATCGGCACAAACGGCGAAATCGTCCTCGGCACAAAAGACAAATTGTTCGCCGCAAGCTGCGCCGCCGGCCCTGCCTTCGAAGGCGCAAGAATCGCCTGCGGCTCAAGAGCCGCCGACGGCGCAATCGAGGCCGTCGTCCTCGGCCCCGACGGTATCGACTTCGACGTGGTAGGGGGACACAGCCCCTCTTCAATCTGCGGCTCTGGTCTTATCGACGCTGTTGCCGTCATGCTTGACCTCGCCGCTGTAGATAAATCCGGCCGGTTCACTTGCCCCAAATCGCTCAAATCCGATGTAACCGAGATTGACCGCCAGACCGCCTTTGTGCTTGCCCTCGATGAAAAGGGAAACCCCGCCGTCTATCTCACCCAGAAGGATATCCGCGAAGTCCAGCTTGCCAAAGCCGCCATCCGCGCAGGTATTCGCCTGCTTCAAAAACGCCTCTCAATTGCCGACGCCGACATAAAACACGTATATCTTGCAGGCGCATTCGGCAATTACATCCGCCCGCAATCGGCCCTGCGCATCGGCCTTCTACCTGAAGTTCCCGTCGAGCGAATCCGGTCAATCGGCAACGCCGCCTGCGCTGGCGCTCAACTGGCCCTAATCAGTTCCCACTGTCGAAAATTGGCCGCAACACTCGCCCGCAAAATTGAATATATCGAAATTGCCAACGACCCCGACTTCCAATCCACCTTCGCCGACTCTATGTCATTCTAAAAAAAATCTGTAGGACGGGGCTTGCCTTCCGTTTTTCTCGTTTTGAATTTTTGTTTTTGATAATTGAGATTTGTTTGGGATTTGTAATTTGGTGCTTACTTAGGATTTAGGATTTAGTGCTTAGGATTTGGTTGCTTAAAATCCTTCAAGCCAGTTTTTCCCTAATGCCGCGAAATCCTCAAAATCCACCCCGAAGTCATAATTCAAATCCGCCTCATAACACCAGCTCGTGTACATACAATCATCATATAACCACTCATTCGCCAACCACTCTAAATCAAACAAGTCCACCGCGCAATCATGATTCAAATCTCCCTCGATATGATTCTCCTCTCCCCATCTGCCCCAATACAACGAAGGATTACCTCCTCCAGTAGTGAAGACACCTCCCGCAATTAATTCACCGTCGTAAATCGTTAGCGTCTCCACACTATATCCGTTGAACCCGCCACTTAATGACTGCCAGTTGTTGCCGTCCCATCGGGCAATTCTGTTGGCAGCCACGCCTCCGGCTGTAGTGAATTTTCCGCCTGCAATCAACTCGTCATTATAAACCTTCAGCTCAAACACAAAATCATTCAGGCCGCTGCCTAACGGCTGCCAGTTACTACCGTCCCATCTTGCAATTTTATTGGCGTCGACACCACCGGCGGTTGTGAAAAGTCCCCCTGCAATCAGTTCATCATTGTAAATCGTCAGCGCGTATACTGCATTCTCCATCCCACTTCCCATTGGCGACCAGGTGTTGCCGTCCCAGCTGGCTATTGATCTCTCAAGTGTACCACCGGGAACAGTGAAATATCCTCCTGCAATCAGTTCGTTATTATAAACTGTCAGGGCTTCAACCGGACAACACAACCCACCGCCCAACGGCTGCCATGAGTTCCCGTTCCATTTTGCAATTCTGCTGGCATCGACACCTCCTGCTTTTGTAAAACTCCCTCCCGCAATTAACTCACCTTTATAGACAGTCAGTGCTACAATATAGGTATATATCCCGCCGCTTATCCCGCTGTCTAATGGCTGCCAACTATTTCCGTCCCAGCGAGCGACGCAATTCGCATCGATTTCGCCTGCTTTTGTGAATTCTCCGCCTGCAATCAAATTGCCGTCGTAAATTGTAAGCGCCCAGATCGAGCCATTCATTCCACTGCCCAATGGCTTCCAGGAGTTCCCGTCCCACCGAGCAATATGATTCACATCAACAGCCCCGGCCCTTGTAAAATCCCCTCCTGCCACTAATTCACCTCTGTAAACAGTAAGGGCGTTGATTCTTTCATTCATCCCGTTGCCGACGCTAAATGCTTTCCAGTTAATGCCGTCCCAGCGGGTAATATGATTGACAACGATTCCGCCGGCCTTTTCAAAAGTGCCGCCAGCAATCAACTCATCATTGTAAATTGTCATAGAACTAACATAATTGACCGGATTCATCCCTTCGCCCAATGGTTGCCAGATGCTGCCGTCCCAGCGTGCGATACAATTTGCATCGACCCCTCCTGCTTTTGTAAAAGTTCCTCCTGCAATCAACTCCTCATTATAAACAAACAAAGAGTAAACCCCGTTATCAGTTCCACTGCCCAATGACTGCCAGCCGGCGTCACCCCATCGGGCTATGTAATTGACGTCAATACCTCCGGCTTTTATGAACCAACCCCCTGCAATCAACTCGCCGTTGTAAACCGTAAGGGCCATAACTGAACCCTGCCCTGTCTCTTCAACCCCACTGCCCAACGGCCTCCAGGAACTGCCGTCCCAGCGGGCAATTCCGTTGGCGTCAATCCCGCCGGCTTTGCTGAATCTTCCCCCTGCAATCAGCTCGTTATAATAGACCGTTAGGTCAGCAACTACGCCATTCATTCCTCCGCCCAATGATTGCCATGTGCTGCCGTTCCATTGGGCAATATAATTAACATCGATGCCCCCGGCTTGTGTGAAAGCACCTCCGACAATCAAGTTGCCGTTATAAACCGTCAGGGCACCCGCAGATACAGGATTAAAACCGCTGCCTAATGGCCGCCAGCTACTGCCGTCCCAGCTTGCAATACGATTAGCAGCCACACCTCCGGCACTTGTGAAATCGCCTGCCGCGATTAGATTTCCATCGTAAACGGTCAGAGCGTAAACGGTGCCGTTCATCC
>CAYLXJ010000195.1:0-5270 GCA_964387385.1 uncultured Pirellulales bacterium | reverse complement strand
CTCGCCTATACAATTTATAAGGGCGTAAAATCCGGCTGGTTAGAGAAAAGCTATCTCAAATCAGCGGACAAAATGCGGACAGCCGTCCATAATAAAATCGACAAATTCGGCATTATTCAGGATGCCTGCTCCTCGCCCAATTTCGATAAACCCGGCACATCGACAGAAGCCCAGGCATTTTTCATAATGATGGAAGCAGCGTACTCAGAAATGGCATAAAAAAGTTGACAAATCGGGGGAGGGGTGATAGTTTTGGTCGGCAAGTAGTATTGGTTTGTGCTAAATAAGATTTTATGGAGAAAAACTTTTTTGTAGGAGGACGAAGAATGGAGTCCTGTCTGAGAATTGCAGTTATAGCTTTGGTAGTGGGTGTCAGTACGATTGGTTACGCGGGGGAGGCGGCGAATTTCCCGCAGCCGACAGTAAGCGAAGGGAACGATACGGGTTTGCCGGCGATACCGTTTCTTGCGGAAATAACGGGTAACGACGTTTACGTGCGTTCGGGGCCGGGGACGAATTACTATTTCTGCGCGAAGCTGCAAAAGGGCGAGAAAATAAAGGTTGTCGGCAGCAAGTTTAGCTGGTGGCAAATCGCGCCGCCTGCGGGAAGTTACGCGTGGATATCGAGGCAATACGTCGAGGTTGACCCGCAGGACAGTTCCAAAGGCACGGTCATAGGCGACGGGGTGCGAGTTTACGCGGGGTCGGACGAAGTCCAGCCGATGCACTCTACGACGGTGCTGGTAAAGCTGAATAAGGATGACAAGGTAGCACTATTAGGCGGAGAGAAAGAGGGCTACTATAAAATAGAGCCGCCCGAAGGTTCTTATTTATGGGTAAGCAACCAGCATGCAAAGGCGCTTGTATCGTTGGTAAAGCCGGTAGAGCCGGTGCCGATGGCGCCCGTTGCGACATCTGCGCCATTCCCGACGCCGGCACCGAAAGCGGATACAAAACCGGCGACGATGGATGCAAACGCACCTGCACCAGCCCATCTGTCGGTGCAAGAGCAACGAATCAAAGAGCTGAATCTTCTCGAGGAAAACCTTAAGAACGAGCAGAGGAAGCCCCTGGCAGAGCAGAAATACGATAATCTGAAAATGGCTTTGAAAGTGATTGCCGAGGATAAACAATCACTGCTTGCCAGCCGAAAGGCGGAATACTTGCTGAAGACAATAGAACGACAAGAACTGGCCCGTGACGTTGCAAAGGCGATGGAAGCGCAGAACGAGGAGTTCGCTAAAACGGGCGAGCGTATCGAGGCCGCACAAAAAGAGAAACTGTCGCAGGTTGAGGACAAGAGCCTATTCGCCGTAATAGGCCGGCTTAAAGAATCGAGCATTTTCACCGAGACACGCGGTGTAAAGTATTATCGAGTTACGGACTACGAGGGCAAGACCATTTGCTATGCCCGTGCCGCCAGCGAGGCCGCACAAAAGGACCTTACCGGCTTCATCGATAAAAAGGTCGGTCTTGTCGGGACGGTCGAGGCCAACGCCGAACTCGGCGGTGCGCTTGTGGAATTTACGGATATACAGGAAGTTAAATAAACGAACTGAATTAATAGATAGCACCCCTGATAATAGAATACAGTGGTGCTCTTTTATTCCGCGGTTTAAGCAGTTTTTGGTTGCAAAGGGGGGAGTATTGTTTATACTTTGAGGGTTTAAAAACAGCCGGTTTATAATAATTTTTCGGAGCACTGCAATGAATTTGATGGCGTGGTTTCGCAAGCACAACCGCAAGATAATGGCATTTGTGGTCATAGCGCTGATGATTGTGTTTACAATCCAGCCGGTAATGGACTACCTAAGCTCACGCAGGGCAGGGGGTAAAAACGTCGTAGCTTACTATAATGACGGGAAAAAGATAACCAGCGCGGACCTCGGCCGGGCACAAGCGCAGCTTGAGCTTCTAAGGATGCTGGGGATTCCTGTGCTTCTTGAGCCGCGAGATTTGCGAATGGACCCATCACAGGACCTTCGGCAGATTTTTCTCGGGGAAATGCTGTTTTCGGAGCGAGGCACGGCAGCGGAGTCAATAGGCCTAATAAGGCAGATGGTCAGCAGAAACGGACTGGCGATTAGCGACGAGCAGATAAATGACATATACGCAAAGGATTACCCGCCGAATATATACTGGCTGCTGCTGACAAAAGAGTCGCAGGAGGCGGGCATTCGGATGCCTCTGGAAATGGCGAAGACACAGCTTGAGGCGATTATTCCCCGTTTGCAGGAGGGGGCGACGTATTCACGGCTTGTCAGTTATCTTGCCGAGCGGCAGGGAATGTCCGAGCAGCAGGTGCTGGAGACATTCGCGAATCTTCTGGGAATTATCGAATACAGCCGGATAATGAGTTTGGCACAGGGCGCAACAACGCAGCAGCTTTTGCATCAAACCGTGTTGACTGAGGAGACGATGGACGCCCAGTATGTTGCATTTGAAGCAGACCTGTTTACCGAACAGGCGGAGCAACCCGGCGAAGACAAGATAAAGAGCCAGTTCGAGAAATATAAGAATTATTTTGCCGGCGAGGTTAGCGAGGAAAATCCTTATGGTTTCGGATATAAGATACCTGACCGGGTGCAGCTTGAATATTTAGCGGTCCGGCTGGATGACGCAGCGGCGACGGAAAAGAAGCCGACGCAGCAGGAGATGGAGGAGTTTTATCAGCAGCATTCGAATCAGCCGCCAATAGCATATACGGAGCGTTCGAACCCGAACGACCCCAATTCGCAAGTGGTCTTGAAAAAGCGAAGCTATCCGGAGGTGGCAACATTGATATCAAGGACAATTTTTCAGCAGAGGGTAGATTCGAAAGCAGAACAGATTCTGCAGGACGCCAAATCGATTACCGAAGTCAACCTGATGGGAGTTGACAGAGAACGGACAAGATTGACGGGCGAGGATGTGAAGAAGTTTTCAACAGATTACGTCAAGGCAGCCGAGGAGCTTTCAGAGAAATACAAAATTAAGGTCTATACAGGCACAACCGATTTATTGAGCGCGGGCGAAATCGAGAGCGACAGACACCTCGGGCTGCTTTATACCGGTGGTGCGGGCGTATTGATGGCACCATTATCGCAGGTGGCGTTTTCGGTGGAGCCGTTAAGGACAAGCAAGCCGGGGCCTTTCGACGTGCAGCCGCCTCTGCTTTACGAGAACATCGGCCCGCTGAAGGACAGACGCGAAGCGATGCTTGGATACAGCGGGAAAAATATGATGCTGGTTCGGGTAATAGCGGCAAAAAAGGCGGCTGAACCGGAAAGTATGGACGAAATAGTCATCGGAAAGACGGTTGTGTTTGATGAGCAGACCGAACCGGAAAAAAAAGAAATTAAAACAGTCAAAGATATTGCGATTGAAGACCTGAAGCTCCTGGCTGCAAGGGAAACAGCACGTCTGAGGGCGCAAGATTTTGTTAGGGAAGCGAATGAAGCGGGCTGGGAGCCGACAATTGATAAGTTCAACGAACAGTATCGAAAGACAGCCGTGAAAAAAGAAGAAGACGCCAATGCCATGAAGGAGCCGTTCTGGCTTCAGAACCGAACGGGATTAAGAAGGATTTCGCAGACACAGCTCGATTCTCTGGCGGTCCGCTACGAGGGCGACCCGATGGGCAGGGGTCTGCTGGCAAGGGCAAACAGAGAACGTATGTTAATCAGCGAGCTTTACTCACTTGTGCCGGAAGACACAAATTCGCTGGTCGGTTCCGGCACAATTTTGGATTTCAAGCCGCAATTAAGTTTCTTGTGCATTAAGAACATTACAATTCACCGGCTTAATGAGAATGAGTTTGACCAGATTAAGGCGGTAACGGCGGTAGAACGGGAGCATCTTGGCTCACAGGAGCTTTCGGCGGTGTTCTATAGTCCGAAAAACATTATAAAGCGGATGAATTTCATTGTCGCCAGAGAACAGCAGGACAAATCGCAGACAGCGTCGCCGAACGATGTTAATGCTTTACCTGCAAACGAAGCGAAGAACTGAATTAAAGGATAAAATCAGTGCGCCGGCAGATTCGTGAAAATCCGTTGCCTTTTCTGGCGGTCGTAGGGCTGGCGGGATGGCTTGTGCCCGGCGGCGGATATTTTCTGCTGAAGGAAACTAAACGCGCGCTAATAATTTTTATAACAATTACGCTTACTTTCGGAGTAGGGATTTACATCGGCTCAATGGGGGTTGTTGACCCGATTGGAGCACGGCTATGGTATATAGTTCAGCTTATGAATACGCCTTTTGTCTGGATAATCGGGCGAATGACGGCGGGGGGCGGGTATCCTGTTTTCGGCAGGCCCAATGAAATGGGACAGATTTATACGAGCATCGCCGGTCTTTTGAATCTCTTGAGCATCGTCAATTCGGTATATCTGGCATACCTGAGAAAAACAGGGACGGAGGAACGATGATATATGCCTGATTTTGTTTCCTGCGTACTGGCCGGCTTAACATCCCCTGAAAATGTGGGAACAACTCCCATGTCGCTGATTTTGCTATTACCTATAGTGGCGTCGATAGCGGTTGTTTATAAGGCGACAAAACTGCCGCATATTTCGGCGGCCAATTTTATAAAGGAATCGGTGCTGCTGTTCGGCTCAATCGTGGTTTTTATGATATTCACGGCTCTGGTGCTTGCTGCTGCGGCGTGGCTGATTACAGGATGAAAGCGGTTCAAACCTTTTCTGTATCCGTATCCTCAATGTAATCCTTAATTGCGCCAAGCTCGATAAGGGCATTGAGGGCGGCTTTCTGCTCTGCCTCTTTTTTATTAGTACCCCAGGCGCTAGGGAAACGGCGGTCATTTATAACGGCCTGGACCTCAAAGCACTTATTGTGGTCAGGCCCTTTTTCGTCGAGAAGCTCGTAATCGGGAGTAGTATTTAAGTGCTGCTGGGAATGTTGCTGCAGGAGGGATTTGAAGTTGCCCTGGTGCTGCTCGATGTCGGCTTTTTGAATCAGCGCATCGAAGTGACGCAGAATAAAATCACGCGCCGGTTCGATACCGCCGTCAATATAAATAGCGGCGATAAGGGCTTCGAGAAGACCCGCTGCCAGCGAATGTGCAAGGGAGCGGCTGCCCGCCATACCCTTGCCGATTTTAAGGAATTTTTGCAGGTCCAGCCGACGAGCGACCTGGGCCCGGTGCTGCTCACCAGCCGTCGCACGCGCCTCATCAACGTGTACCACGGCATGCCGATCAAGAAGATGACGACCGCCGATCCGGCGTTCATGACGCGCTCGTATGCGAAGAGGAACCTGCGCGAGATGGC
>CAYLXJ010000194.1:0-5295 GCA_964387385.1 uncultured Pirellulales bacterium | reverse complement strand
GGTTCTTGGCGGTTATAACAACTCTCGCCGGTCCGCGCTGCATTAAATTGCCGGTTTTGTCTTCGGATGTTCGCGCAGTGTTGTTGATATCGAAAGTTATCTGTGAAGGCCCCGTCGCGGCCGCCTCGCCCGTTGCCACGCTGTAATCGAGCCGGTCGCCGAAAAATGTCGTCCTGCCGTCGTCGGTTGTTTTCGCCTGCCAATCATCACCCGTTGAAAAAATCGTCTGCGGCAATTCTATCGGAGAATCCATCGGCACAATAACAATGCTTCCGTTGCAGCGAATCTCAACCTCGCCTGCCGATTCTTCGCGGGTCGGCTTTTCTTCAACAGCCGGCTCATTCGGCCCTGCTTCCCCTCCGGCTTTATCGTCCTGCGGCTGTCTGCCCGACGAAATATCGTTTATCGAAAGCAACTGCGCCATCAGGCGTTCCTGCGGCGTTTCAATAATGACGTTGGTGTCGAGCACGCATTTATAACCGCTCCGCGGTTTACCCGCGTCATTCGGTTCCTGTGCCGCCGCCAAATCAGGTCCTGCGGGCTTGAGCCGTTTTTGCGAAACCGCCGGTTCCTTCGACCACCGCTTTATATTCAGGGACTCCACTTCTGCTATTTTCAAATACTCAAGACGCTGCTCGTCGCTGTTATAAATCAATTCCATCCCCTTGCCAATAAGATGAGCGTCATCCGAAATGTATTCCACCGGCCCCGCCGTCGAGAACAGCGATTTATCCCCGACAAAAACAACGTCGTTCAAGTAAACGGTTCCTTTGCTGAACGCGCCTTCGCGCTGCGGCAGGATATTTATAATAACGTTGTCCGCGAGAATCCCTTCTTTGGGCGAGACGCGATTGCCCGCCGTCTCAACGGTTATTCTGGCCCGATTGCCTTTCAACTCGCATTTGAAGCCGCGACGATAAATCGTGTAATATGGTTTTTCCAGCTCCCAGTCATTGCCGTCCTGATGCAGCAGTTTCTCGAAACCGAATTCCCCTTCGACCTCTTTTCTGGCGTTAAGCAGCGTGTAGCGTACGTTTTTCACCGCGCCTACGCCCACGTCGCCAACCCTGCCGACCGGGCCCTGAGAATCACACACGTCGGCAATCTCGCCGGGCCTCAAACCCTGCGTTGTCGATGATGTCCTGCTCATACGGTTATAAATCAGGTATGACACCAGCACCACAAGCAGCGACACAAGCCATATACTGAATCTTCGCGAATGTAAAAACATAACTTATTGTTTGTCCTTATTTTCTGATGAGTCCGCAAGATACCTTTGCATCAGGGCGTCCCATTTGCCCGTCTTTTTCAAAATATACTCGATGACCTCACGCACGGCGCTCTGGCCGCCGGTGCGTTTGGTAATAAATTCGGCGGCCTGTTTGACTTCCTCAACCGCGTTTGCGACGGCGACTCTGAAACCGGCAAGACGCATCGCGGGCAAATCCGGCAAATCATCCCCAACGTATGCCATCTCGCCGAGGGCAACCCCGCTTGTTTTGGCCAGCTCTTTCAGACACGCCGCCTTGTCGATGCAACACTCGAGACAATAATCGATTTTAAGCTCGTCTGCCTGCTGCTTTGTCGGGCCTGATTTGCGCCCGCTTAAAAACGCCGTCAAAAGGCCCGCTCGCTTCCACATCTTGAGCCCGTGCCCGTCGAGAACGCTGAAAAACTTGCTTTCTTTACCCCGCTCATCAACCACAATCGTTCCGTCAGTAAGCACGCCGTCAACGTCCAGCACGAGCATCCTTATATTGGCTAAACTCGACTTCTTGCCCCCTTTTGCGCGCACGGCTAACCAACCACCTTTATCGTTACTATGTCCTGCACGTCGATTATGCCCACCGGCTTGTCGTCGGCATCGACAACGGGCAGTTCATCTATCCTGTATTTATGAAATATCGCTGTCGCCTCTGCGGCAAGGGCGTCAAGACGTATCCTTTTACAGTTCTTTGTCATCACGTCGCCTGCTTTTTTCTCAAATGCCGCCGGGCCCTCTTTTGTCATAAGCCGGCGAATGTCGCCATCCGTTATTATCCCCGTCAGTTTTCCTCCGCCATCCACCACCATCACTGCGCCATGTCTTTTCACGTCACTGGTATTCTTGAGAATCATCCCAATGGTATCTTTGACGGCGGCAATCGGCAGCTTCTCGCCGGGCCTGAACATCATCGACTGCTCTACCGTCATCAGCTTGCTGCCGAGAGACCCGCCCGGATGAAACCGCACGTAATCCTCGACGCTGAAATTACGCGCCTTCATCACTGTCAGCGCCAGCGCATCGCCCAGCGCAAGCATACAGGTCGTCGAAACACTCGGCGCAACGCCCAGCGGGCAGGCCTCGTTGAGCTTGCCCATACTCATAACCACGTCGCTGTACTTACTCAGGGTCGAGTCCTTTTCTCCGGTAATCGCAATCATAGGGATACCTGTTTGCTTGACGAGATTTATCAGCCGGGTAACCTCGTCTGTCTCGCCGCCGTAGCTGAGCACTATCACGATGTCTTCCTTTCGCAGCCGGCCCAAATCCCCGTGAACGGCCTCTGCGGGATGCAAAAAATGACTGGGCGTCCCCGTCGAGGCCAGCGTCGCACTTATCTTGCGCGCGATTATCCCAGCTTTGCCTATTCCGCTGACTATTGCTGAGCCGGTGCACTCATAAATCATTTTCGCCGCCCTGGCAAAGTCATCATCCACGACCCGCACAAGGTCTTTTATCGCTTCCCCCTCGCTTTTAATCACGCTTCTTGCGTATTCGAGGTCAAATTTCATTTATCACCTTCAATTACAATCTAAAATCTACAATTTAACAGCTACGCCTCTGTCGTTATAACAAACCATTTCATATTTTTCACCGGGATATTCCGCCGACGCATGTATGACTACCTGCTTATTGCGGCTCTGCTCAATCTGCGATATCGCTGCACGCTTTATATTTTGCAGGTATTCCGATACTTCCGGCGAAACGAACAATTCTACTTTTTTGATTTGCTCCTTCGATGCCGCAAGGTTCAGCATCCGGATAAGCTCAATCGCGCACGACTCATGGCTTTTGACGTAGCCGCTGCCCCCGCAGGCGGGACACGCCAGATATGTACTCGACTGCAAACTGGGCCTCATCCTCTGCCGCGTCATTTCCACCACGCCGAAGCTGCTTATCCGCAGCACTCTCGACCTCGCCCTGTCGCTCTTCATAGCCAGACGGAACGCCTTTTCAACTTCTCGCCTGTGCTTGTCGCTTCGCATATCAATAAAATCGCAGATTATAAGTCCGCCCATATCGCGAAGCCGAAGCTGCCTTGCTATCTCTTTTGCCGCCTCAAGGTTCGTCTTGAAGGCCGTCTGCTCCGCGTCCTGATGCTTTCTGAACCGCCCGCTGTTTACATCTATCGCGACAAGCGCCTCGGTCTGCTCTATCACAATCGAGCCGCCCCCTTTAAGCGGGACTGACCGCGCGTTGACCTTCTCGATTTCCTGCTCGATTTTGTATTTGTGAAACAACGGCTCCTTGCCGTCATAATAAGTGACTCGCTGCCTCAGCCGCGGCGACGCTATCGACAGGAAATCCCTGATTCGCCTGACCATCGGTTCCGAATCGCATATTATCCTGCTTATGTCTGTATTGACGACGTCCCGCAGCGTCCTTATGACAAGGTCCGATTCCTGATACAGGTCCGCAGGCGCCTTCGTGCCGGCTATCCTTTTCTCAATTGCGCTCCACAGGCGCCTCAGATACTTCATATCGCTTTGAATGTCGCGTTTCGAGGCCCCCTGAGCAGCCGTGCGGATGATAAATCCCACTCCCGGCGGGGGATTGCTGTCCTCGAAAATCTTCCTCAGACGCTGCCTCTCCTGCTCGTCCTCGATTTTATGCGACACTCCCGATTTTTCCATCCAGGGCATCATAACAAGGTATTTGCCCGGCAGCGCGATATATGTGCTAAGTGTCGGCCCCTTCGTATTTATCCCTTCCTTCGTCACCTGCACTACGACCTCGTCGCCCTTGTGCATGCACGACTGAATCGGCCTTCGCTCCTCAAGCGACCTGCGCTTGCCGATTGCCTCCATTTCGGTCGCGGTCTTACCAGCAAAATATCGCGGGTGAAGGTCGCTTATGTGCAGAAAGCCGTTCTTGCCCACGCCGAAATCAACGAACACCGCCTGTATCGCCGGCTCGACGTTGACTACTCTACCCTTGTAAATATTCCCCACGTATCTGGTCAAGCTTGCCCGCTCGACGTATAACTCCTCTAAAGAACCGCTTTCCATTACCGCAACTCGGCACTCCTCGCTCTCCGCCACATTTATCAGCATCTCTTTTGTCATTTGTCTCGTCTTTCTCAATTCTTAATTCTAAATTCCGAATATTGCACACTTACTCTCCGCACCGGCCTATCCAAATCCCCAATCTTCAATCCAAGCAAATCCAGTATCTCATCAACTCTTATCGTGCCTTCCGGGCTTATGTTGCATTCGACGGCTACATTTTCCGCCTCTACGTTTATCGATTCCAGAAAAGGTCTCACATTGACCAGCTTTATCCTCTCGTCCTCGCCGGTGCGACGCTTGATCCAAATCTCCTCCTTGTCTAAAAGCCCTTTGATTTGCTCTCTGGTATCTTCCGAAAGCTCTTTTTTAATTTTTATCATATATCTTGCCGATTTCGGCTCAGGAATGCTTATCTGTCGGCTGGTTTGCGCCGAAATAACCTCAATCCCCGCCGGCAGCTCTTTTTTCAGCGCATCAGCGTCAAAACTCGTCTGACCCTCTTCAAGTTTCAGACACAGCATCTCGTCATCGGATTCAACACCAACGCTTCTCGGCAATACCAGCGACAACCGCTGATGAGGATTAAATCCCTGGCTGTAAGCAACTTTTATCCCAGCCCTGACGCAGGCCCGTTGAAATACGCGCATCATCTCCGCGTGCGACAAATATCGCATTTCCCCCCCTACCCTGAATCGAATTGCCGCTAACATCTGACTCGTTGCTTTCCGCCGTATTTTTAGGGTCAAAACGCCTCGGGCAGTATCTTTTTCGCCGCGTCCCGCAGGAAAATCGAAATCTGCCTTTCCGCGTTCATACTCAGCACTTTTCTTGCCACCTTGTTGCATTCTTCAATCGTTACCGACCGGATGACCTGTTTTATCTCCGGTATCATAGGCGACGCAATTGAAAGTTTCCGCACGCCCAGACCCAGCAAAAGCATCACCGACTCCGGCTCGCCCGCCATTTCTCCGCAAATATTTACGTCAATCTGCGCCTTATAAGCGTCCTGAATCACCGTCCGTA
>CAYLXJ010000193.1:0-5302 GCA_964387385.1 uncultured Pirellulales bacterium | reverse complement strand
GAGCAATCCGCCGCCTCAACAACTGTAAAATCCCCCAGCGGCTCGACCGTAAAGGAACTTAAAAAAGCGACCTTGAGATTTGTTTGCAGCCCTGCTTCGCCCGCTTCAATAAGCTTTGTAATTTGTCCGGCCGCCTTGCGATGCGCAAGCCAAGTCGAAACTTTTCGAGCATTACAAATTATTTCGTTTAGATGATTATTCACAACTACTCCAAACGGCCCTCTTTTCCCCTTTTCAAAAATATCGCCGCGCCATAAGCACTTATAAATTGTGGATTCTGGGGGACCAGTAGTTCACATTTAAGCCGATTCGAAAGCTCCGCCGCTATTGCCTCATTCAGCGCAACACCGCCGGCGAAAAGCGTTTTGCCTTTATAATCTGAATTGACCTGAAAATACAGGCCCGTAATCTGGCCGCAGATAGTATTGTGTAAGGCCTTAATGATATTTTCCTTTTTCTCGCCTGCGGCTATACAGGAGATAATTTCCGACTCCGCGAAAACCGTGCAGGTTGATGACAAGACAAGCGGCCGGTCCGATTTTAACGATAACTTTCCCAAATCTTCAATTTTAACGCCGAGAGACCCCGAGGTAACTTCAAGAAATTTTCCCGTGCCTGCCGAGCATTTCTGGTTCATAACAAAATCGACGACTTTTCCCGAATCATCGAGAGACACCACGCGGCTGTCCTGCCCGCCTACGTCGATAATTGTCCTTACGTCGTGATTAATTTTAAATCCGCCCACGGCAAGAGCCGTGATTTCCGTGATTACTTCGTCACAAAAATCTACCTGTTTTCTGCCGTAGCCGGTCGCTATTACGCCTGCGACTTCATTTTTTTTAATGTTTTGCTCATTCAATAAATAACTGTAACTCTTTTGGCAACAAGTAGTTATGTCGGCGTCCCTTTTGGCGAGACATTTGGCTGTTATATTATCCGCTCCGTCAATCAGCACCAGCTTTATGTATGACGAACCAGCGTCTATGCCGAGATAATATTTTCTCATACTTTCAACGTGTCCCTGAACGATTCGATTCGCAGGTTGACCTGCTCCTTCGAGAAAAAGTCAGGATTAGCCATATCGGATTCAATAACGACGGCCGGTATTCCATTTTTTGACAATTCTTTTCGCAGTGGAACGATATCTGCCAGAGCACGGCGGCAGCTTCGGTTCGCGTGGCAGATAACAGCGTTTATCGAATATTCTTTTACCAAATCGCTTACCCATTCGATTTTTTTATCAATCGGCCAATTCAAATATGTATTGCTGTAAGCCGATATCAGCGTATCCAAGTCACACCGACCTTTTTTATAATCCAGATTCCACCACAGGGTATAATCATTGAGCACGATCTGAAAGCCGTTGTCAAAACAATCGGGAAACCTTTTGGCTAAAAACCACATCGGGTAGCCATGCCACAGAAGGCGGACCGAATCGGTGAAAGTGCTGAGCTCGCCGGGTTGCTGTCTCTCAGCGATTAATGCCTCGTAATAGTCGCACGCTGGCTTAGTGCCTTTAGCGACGACCATCGGGAAAAGCGCATCGACGATTTTATGAGCATCTATTCTGATAGGATTGTTCTTATTCAATTGATGTACTTTTTCCCATAAATCGCAGGTTTTTGTGCTTAAAGCTACCATTTCACTAAGTTTTTGAGCATTTAATTCGTTTTTCGTGTGTTTTTTTATAAAATCAATCAATGATTTGTATTGTTCAGCGACGTATTCTTTTGCTGAGCTTTCATTTTCAATTGCAGCGGGATAATCAATTATAAAAAGCGGGATATTCTTTTTCTGTGCGAGCAGCCTGAACCACAAAAACGTCGTCCCGCACTGGTTATTTGCGGCAACCAGCATATCCGGCTCGGGCAATCCGCCGAGCGGAAGCTTATGGGTAAATTCCGTGCCGAAGTCAATCAGGGAATATGAGCACAAATCCTGAGCAATCGCCCCCATTGTGGAGGAATGAATCATTTCTCTCGCTTTATTTGAAGCCGAGCAGACGACGGCGTAACTTTCCGGATACATGCAAACTACATCCATCGCCCGAAGTATCTCAACGGGGGTAAACGCCGTAACGTATGCAACGGGCTTGCTCTCTTTTCTGGCCTGTGTGCCGGAAAGATAATAATCGGCGTAAATTTTTGCCAGTATCGACCTGCTCGATTCCAAATCAGTTCCTTCCCGCTATTTCGATAAAAGATTCTATTCGCAATAAATCCCTCTCGCTGACGTCGAGTCCTGTATGTTCTATTTCGAGCATCAATGTGCTGACTTGTCTTTGTTTCAGCAAGGCCGACTTGGCAAAATAATTGTGAACGTGCGGCTCACAAAATTTCTGATTGACAAATATTACGCCATTTAAATTGAGTTTGTCGATTCGTTCCAGAAACCTCTGCTCATCTGTCTTTATGCCGCTATTAAGCGTCGGGCTTGGCCCGGCTGTCAGGTATCTTTTGGCCAAGTTTTCATACAGGTCGCCCGCTGTTTCAACGTCGCAATCGCAATATCGCCTGCCGTTGGTTATATCGTCGTCAATGATTATCGCCCCGAAAAGCTCGATTTTTTCCAATAGTGCGTAATTGTCCGTCAGCGGGCCGATGACCATTATCCTTTTCAAATTTTCGCTGCTATGCTTGTTTTGCAGACCTTCGTCAATTACCTGCCGCAGCATCGCGTTGAATTCATCCCTGTCAAGAATCAGACCTGCTGTCATCAGGGCTACGGCTTCAGCGCCTGTGAGGAAATAATTATCTTTTCTTATGTCATACAACTGTCTTAACAAACCTCGCGTCAGGTTGTATTTTTCAATCGTTCTTTTAAGCTCGGAATCGGTAAAATTTACACCCGATGCTTTTCCCATTTCACCCGCAAAATCCCTGAGCCGGCGTGCGAAGTATTGTATGGCTTCGTTATCCGTGTTAATCGGGTGCAAAAGCGTATAGGGCTTTGGTTTTTTTATCTCGTATTCCCACATCTGCCGAAGCACCTTCAACGAGTCGCAGGAATTGGGGAATACTATGTTTTTCAGAAAAGAAAACTCGCCGGAACCGGCCGCCTGAAAAACATTCTGAACAAAAGAGCAAACAGGATTAAATATCGTCCGCTGATGTGCTTTCGAGGTATCGTAAAAACCGATGATTCTAAGCGGGTGCAGTCCGGCGGCGGCAATAATCTCTTCCGGGATGTAGTTCGAGAAATAGCCGGTAATCGGCCGATGCTTTTGAATTTCGAGAAGATACTGCTTTCTTAAATCCGGCTGTGAAATCAGGCCTCTGTATTTTTCCAGGATTTGTTGTGTTGCCGTCACGCCTTAAAATCTTCCTTCAGCAGGCCCAACCTGATAACGTCAATCCGCCGGCCCCTGAGAAACCGCTCTTTGCGCAGCTTGCCCTCGATTTGAAAGCCGAGCTTTTTCATTGTAATAATGCTGGCGATATTATCCTCGACGGCATCGGCCCAGATTTTTTCGAGTTTCAGCGAACTGAACGCCCAATCAATCAAAAGCGACTCAGCTTCGAGCATCACGCCTTTGCCCCAGTAGTCCTTTTCGCCGATGACAATATAAATCTCAGCCGTTTTATGAACGTCGCTGATGTGCACAAGGGCAATAATACCTATCGGCCTGCCTTCGACGGTCTCGATTGTAAAATCGCGTCTTGTTTTGTCGTTTCTTGTTTGCTCAAACCATTCAAGCGATTTATCCAGTTGGAGTTTTTCCTCTACAAGAAGCGTCTTATTGACGTCAGGGTCGTTAAACCATTTGACCTTAAGCACGATGTCTTCCTTTGTCATATCGCGCAGCGTTACTTTTTGGCCTTCAATTTTCATTTGCCTAATCTAAAGAGTAACAGCCAAACATATCCTCGAAATTTTGCCGCCTGCGGACCTGCTTATATTGCCCATTTTGCCCTACCACTATCGCCGGCAAAGGATGTATAAACGTCGGCGAAAGAACTACCGTATATGCCCCGACGCTGTCAATTCTTACGTAATCACCCCTTTGGGGAATAACGTCGTCGATATCGTTTAGAAGATAATCTTTCTCCATACATGTCGCACCGCAAACGCTGAACGTCCCGTGCTTTTCTTTTTTGCCATTGCTGATGATGCTGTGGGGCTGATTGACCTTATGAAATGTCGGCTTGGTATGAAATGCGCTGCCGTCAACTGTTATGAGGATATTACCCTTGATTGTCTTTACACCTACAACCTTTGTTACGTAGCTTAACACATTCGCCGACATCGCAACCCCCGGCTCAAGCACAAGATACGGCTTTCTGCTTTTTGCCCAGGGATTACCCTTCAAAACGCCGCAAATACCTTCAGCGTAATCGTCAAAACTGGGCGTTTGCGCACGCCTCATCTGAGGCGGTATATAACCGTATATCCCCCCTCCTATATCAATATATTCCACGGTTTGCGGAGCATGCTGTGAAGCGACCTCGCAAAGCGTTTTTGCTATTTTTTCATAACACCATACCGACCTGTCGCGCGTCGAGCTGTGGCCGTGAATACAGTTTACGATAACATTGCCGCTTTTTGACAGTTGCGAAAAAACTTCCGGCAAATCATCTGGGGAAAAACCGAACCTCCCGATGCCGATACCTTCCTGCAGATGCGACAGACCTTTGTCATCAGTCAGGTCAATATTTATTCTAATTCCAACCCTTGCTTGTTGCTTGGGATTATTTATGGCGTATTTTTTTATGTAATCAATTTCATACGCTGAATCCAGATTGATGATACTCTGATTATTTAACGCAAACTCAACGTCTTCGAAATTTTTGACGGGGCCGTTGAAAATAATTTTTTTCGGGTCCTGCCCTATTTTCAAGGCGAGTTCATACTCAATCCGCGATACAACCTCGGCGAAGCCGCCCTTGGATTTGATAATCCCGCACAAATAAGGGATGTAGTTTGTTTTGTAGGAATAGGCCAGTATGAATTTTTGATATCGACGCGAGAAAACCGACGTAATGTCGTCGTAATTTTTGGCAAATGCCGCCTCATCGAGGATATAAAACGGCGAACCGGCCTGCGACTCGATATTTTTGACCTGCTCGTATGTTATCATTTCGGCGTTCCTAAAAATTCGTCCATCGTGGCCCTGCCCTGCTGGGTAATACCCTCTCTTTTGAACACCGCCGCTATGGTTTTGAATAATATTTTTAAATCGAGCCACAGGTTCCAGTTGTCAACGTACCAAACGTCGAGTTTGAATCTGTCTTCCCAGGATATTGCGTTTCGGCCGTTGACCTGCGCCCAGCCGGTAATTCCCGGCTTTGCATCGTGCCTTCTG
>CAYLXJ010000192.1:0-5316 GCA_964387385.1 uncultured Pirellulales bacterium | reverse complement strand
ACCTTCAATATATTTGAAAACTGAATGGTTTTTAGGAGTATCATAATGAGCAATCAAATCAAATCGGTAAGGGCGATGGAGATTCTCGATTCACGAGGAAATCCCACAGTTCGGGTCTTTTGCACGTTGAATAATGGTATTGTTTCATCGGCGTCGGTTCCGTCGGGAGCATCGACGGGAGAGAATGAGGCCGTGGAGTTGCGTGACGGCGACAAGAAACGTTACGGCGGCAAAGGTGTGCTTAAAGCGGTTGCAAACGTCAATAAATTAATAGCACCTGAAATTGAGGGTTTAGACCCTTCGGAACAAGAAAAAATAGACCGGATGATGATTGCCCTGGACGGGACTGAAAACAAGGGCAAACTGGGAGCCAATGCGATTCTCGGCGTATCAATGGCCGTTGCAAGAGCGGCGGCAATTGATAAGGGATTGCCTCTATATGCTTATTTAGGCGGTCCCGAAGCGGTCAGAATTCCTGTGCCGATGATGAACATCCTCAACGGCGGCAAACACGCCGACAACAGCGTTGATTTTCAGGAATTTATGGTTATGCCTGTTGGTGCGCCGACTTTTGCGGAGGCATTACGCTACGGCGCTGAGACGTTTCATTCACTTAAATCAATTCTGAAAAAGAAGGGCTATGCGACGAGCGTCGGCGACGAAGGGGGATTTGCCCCCAATCTCAAAAGCAACGATGAGGCGTGCGAAGTAATCGTTGAGGCGATTAAATCGGCCGGATATAAAGCCGGCAAAGATATAGCAATAGCTCTTGACCCCGCTGCAAGCTCGTTTTATGAAAATGGTCAATATAACCTGGCGAAATCAGGGCAGGGCAAAAAAGACAGCTCTCAAATGACTCAACTTTACAAGGACTGGATTGAAAAATATCCTATTGTTTCTATCGAGGACGGCCTCGCCGAAAACGACTGGGACGGATTCAGAGAGCATACCAATGTCCTCGGCAAGAAGATTCAAATTGTCGGCGATGATATTTATGTTACCAATACCACGTTCATCAGCCGGGGTATCAAGGAAAACAGCACTAACGCAGTATTGATAAAACTAAATCAGATAGGCACAGTTACCGAGACAGTCGAGGCCATTGCACTTTGTCGAAGGGCCGGATGGGGTTACGTGATTTCGCATCGTTCCGGCGAGACCGAAGACACATTTATGGCCGACTTCGCGGTGGGAATGGGCGGTGGCCAAATCAAAACCGGCTCCGCCTGTCGTAGCGAGCGAATCGCAAAGTATAACCGCCTGCTGGAAATCGAGGCTGAATTAGGCAAGTCGGCAGTATTCGGCAACCCCTTGGCAAAGCGTTGAAAATGATTTGATAACGGAATTAACAAAAGTTCTGTTGAGCATAGCGGCCGTATTAAGTCCTTTGGCGGCAGTCGCGGCCTTTCTGATTACTTACAGGGAATATGCACACCACTATACTGATAAGCGAAAAGCGCTGAAGACAGCGATTGAAGCAGGTCTTTTTACGCTGTTTTTCTTTCTCGCTTTGGGGCTGTTCCTGGCAATCATTCTGCCGTTTTGCGTTTAGACAAGGATAATACCGTGGTCTTTAGAAAAAGGGATAAGCGGGACACAACCGAGCGGCGTGAAGACGCCCTTCGGCCCAGCCGCTATCTCGGCTATGACCACGACTCTTTAGGGATGCCTTTACTTTCACGGGAGGCGTTTGAAATCGCTATTCGATGTTTCAAACGGGCCATCTGGCTCAATCCCTATGAGCCGGCGTTCAAAACACACCTTGCCTTGTGCCTTTATAAACTCAACCGATATTACGAGGCATACGAATATTTAAAGCAGGTCCCTGAAAATCCCGAAAACCGGCGCCTTATGCGGATAATCGAAAAAGCAAAGGCAACCGAAAAAAATATCAAAATAATTGTTGAAACTTTATGAGCGTTGATTTATTATAATTGCTTATAAAGCGGTGATGAGGTTCACCGGTTAACTGCCCTTAATAATTGGGATGATGACCTCTACTGGCAATCGGTAGGGGTTGTTTTTTAGGCCTCTATCGAGAAAATTGATAGGGGTTTTTTTGTTTTTAGGAAGATAAAAGAATGAACGCGGATGTGACTCCTTTAATTGTAGGGGTTTTGGTGTTTGTTTCGAGCCTGCTGTCTTTGAAGTTGGGGCTGTCGGTGGCAATAATTGAAATCCTGCTTGGGGCGATAGCGGGCTATTTCGGTCTCAAGCCGGAGGAATGGATGACGTATCTGGCGGGCTTCGGGGGTATCTTGCTGACGTATCTGGCAGGCACAGAAATTGATACACGTCTGATGCGGGAGAAATTCAAAGAGAGTATGCTCATAGGGGGCTTTTCGTTTCTTTTTCCTTTTCTTGGCGTTTTTCTTTACACGTTTTTTTTCGCTGGCTGGCCGGTCAAGGCGGCTTTGATTGCAGGGGTAGCGCTATCGACGACCTCACTTGCTGTCGTGTATTCGGTTTTGGTTGAGACAGGGTTGGCATCGACGGAAATAGGAAAGCTCCTTATGGCGGCGACTTTCGTTACTGATATGGGGACGGCTCTTGCATTAAGCATACTTTTTATGAAACCGACTATTTATACCCTCATTTTCATATCGGCCTCACTTAACGTGATTTACTTTGCCGACAAATTCTCGCACAAGGTATTCCTGAGTAATACCCTTAAGAACAAGGTTATTGAGCCGGAGATAAAATACGTCTTTCTGCTTTTGATTGCGTTTATATTCTTCGCACAATTAGGCGACGGGCACGCCGTTCTGCCGGCCTTTGTGCTGGGGCTTTTAATGTCCCGTCATTTCAGCGAAACGTCTGGGACCAGAGTCGTTCGGGACCGTCTTCGCACCGTTGCATACGCAATGATAACGCCCATATTTTTTATAGTCGGCGGGCTTAAGATATCAGTGCCTATGATAATCACGGCAGGGGGGCTGTTTATTATTTTGTTCCTGCTGAAAATGGCGACCAAGTTCGCCGGAGTTTACTTCCTTGCCAGAAAATATATCCCCAGCGGAAGCACCTACACGACGCTTTTGATGAGCACGGGATTGACTTTTGGAACAATATCGAGCTTATTCGGGCTTACCGCCGGCTACATTAACCAGGTCCAATACTCAGTTCTGGTAGGCGTCGTCATCGCAAGCGCTGTTATCCCGACGTTCATAGCCCAGAAGTGGTTTATGCCCGTTGAGGAGGAGGATATTGTCGATTTTAATGGAAACGGAGGTTCGAAAAACAGTTGAAATACCCAAGAGATTTATTAAAGTATTGTGTCTTTACGTTTGCAAATAAACCCGCCATTGGCGGATAAACATTAAGGTGTTCATGTAAGGAGAATAGAAAGTGAAGACCGAAAGAGTCGGAATGTTAGGGTGTGTGCTGGTGTTTGCCTCATCCTGCCTTGCGGCAGAGGCATTGCCCCCAACGGAAGCGGCGGAGGCCGCCCAGGCCGGAGCAGGTGCGATACCCCTGATGTGGTGGATTGCGCCGATTAGCTCGGTGCTGGGGCTGATTGTTGCGTATTTCTTCTACAGGATGATGATGTCGGCGGAAAAGGGCAACGAAAGGATGGAGACCATCGCCTCATACGTGCGAGAAGGCGCGTATGCGTATCTGTTCAGGCAGTATAAGGTAGTGGCGATGGTGTTTGTAATTTTGTTCGTGATATTTGTCTGGCTTGCCTATATCGGCATTCAGAATCCGTTTGTGCCTGTTGCTTTTATTACGGCGGGATTTTTCAGCGCGCTGTCGGGCTTTTTCGGAATGAAGACCGCCACACAGGCATCGAGCAGGACCGCGCAGGGCGCTATTACCAGTTTGAACAGGGCACTGCAGGTGGCGTTCAGGTCCGGGGCAGTGATGGGTCTTGTGGTCGTCAGCTTCGGCCTGCTTAATATCGCATTCTGGTACTGGCTTCTGGACAGGATAATTTATACGCCTGAGCATATGGCCAACGGCCTTGTCCTGTGGGGACTGACGCTGGTTAAGGCCGGTATGGACCCCGCCCATAAGCTGACTGAAATTACGACAACAATGATAACTTTCGGTATGGGTGCTTCGACGCAAGCGCTGTTTGCCCGCGTCGGCGGCGGTATTTATACAAAGGCGGCTGACGTAGGCGCTGACCTCGTCGGCAAAGTCGAGGCCGGAATCCCTGAGGACGACCCGCGCAACCCGGCCACAATCGCTGACAATGTGGGCGATAACGTCGGCGACGTTGCGGGTATGGGCGCTGACCTGTTTGAAAGCTATGTCGGCTCGATTTTGGCCACGTCGGCACTTGGTGCGGCTCTTTCTATAAATATCCTGACTGCAAAGGGTATGGACCCTTACAAGGCGGTGCTTTCCCCGATGCTTGTCGCGGGAATGGGCACTATTCTTTCGATAATCGGTATGTTCGTGGTTCGCTGCAAGGAAGACGCTTCGCAAAAAAATCTTTTGCGTGCTTTACTTTCAGGAACGTTGTCCAGCTCGGTCCTTATAATAGTTGCGGTAGGACTGCTCGCTATGACGGACTGGATAAGCTGGGGCATTTTCGGTTCGGTTGTTTCAGGCCTGGTCGCGGGTGTTCTGATAGGCCAGTTTACCGAGTATTACACGTCTGATGAATACAGGCCGACCCGCGAAATCGCCGAGCAGGCCAAGATGGGAGCCGGAACGGTGCTAATAACCGGTTTTGCCAACGGTATGATGTCGTCGGGCCTGCCGGTTATTACGATAGCGATATGCATTATCGTGGCTTATGGTTCTGCGGGCGGATTTACGGATATGGCAATCGGGTTATACGGTATCGGTTTCGCGGCGGTGGGTATGCTGGCTACGCTGGGCATTACGCTTGCGACCGACGCCTACGGCCCAATAGCCGACAACGCTGGCGGCAACGCCGAGATGTCGAACTTAGGGCCTGAAATTCGCAAAAAAACAGACGCCCTTGACGCATTGGGTAACACGACAGCCGCGACGGGAAAAGGTTTTGCAATCGGCTCAGCAGCATTAACTGCTATGGCGCTGATTGCAGCTAATATCGAAGAAATCAAAATCTGGATAGCGCGCCTTGCTGCGGAAAGTCCGGATGGCATTTATAAAGTGGGTAATATGACTTTTTGCTCTCCTCACAAACAAGTGGCAGACGCCATCAATGTTGCTACGGCTCATATATCAGATTTTCTTAGAGCTTACGACCTCACAATAATGAATCCCCGGCTGTTAGCGGGAATTTTCATGGGTGCGATGATGGCATTTGTGTTCTGCGCACTGACGATGAAGGCCGTAGGAAGAAGCGCTGGCAGAATCGTCGAGGAGGTCCGCCGG
>CAYLXJ010000191.1:0-5321 GCA_964387385.1 uncultured Pirellulales bacterium | reverse complement strand
GTGGCGAATCGGTATGATAGAAAAGGGCAAAATATATTATTGGATGCTGATACTCCGGTCGCTGAGGAAGCCCCGCAGCCTGCCGCTTGCTGTTCGCTTGTCAATATTCGGATATCACTTTCGTCAGGTATTAAAAAACATTTACCCACAAATGAAAGAAATTGCCGCCGGCTCGATGAGTAAATAGAGCGCCGCTGACGAAATGACCGGGCCGTAATCGACAACGCGGGATTATTTCCAAAGGAGCCATAAAAAAGAAAGAGCCGCAACGATGAAAGTTATGCTGAAGGTAAATATTCCTCTCGAAGAAGGCAATCGCATGGTAAGAGAGGGCAAGCTGGTTGAAACGATTAAGACCATACTCGACCTTCAGAAGCCGGATGCAGCTTATTTCTGCGAGGACGAGGGCAAAAGGACCGCATTCATTTTCATGCAGGTGAAGAAAAATTCAGAATTACTGGGACTGGCCGAACCCTGGTATATGGATTTCAATTCATATGTCGGACTGCGCGCGGTTATGACGTTCGATGACCTCGCGAAGGCAGAGCCGATTATAAAGAAAATCGCCGAAAAACTTGCCGGAACATAGTGGAAATCCTTCTAACAGTTCCTGCAACCCAGAGCGATTTTTAAAATATTGTTTGACAAATAACAATAATTATGGTATAAGCAGCAAATACAGAAGATTAGCGAATCTTAGGCCGCAAAGGAAGATAACTAACCTTTGCGGCTTTTTTGTTTGGCGCTCTGAAAGGAGTAACAATGGCCAAAATAGTGAAAACATCCGCAGAGGGCAGAAAATGCCAGTTTCCCGACTGTAATCGCACCCTGAGCATCTACAACCATGAGCGTTACTGTCATTCACACCTGTACATGATGTCTGAAGAGGAAAAAATCCGCAGCACTCTTCATTCTGGGCCGCTGGATTTGATTGGTGAGAAATTAAGACAGCTGCAAATTGATAATCTGATGAACCGGCGGAAATCACCCGATAACGATATTCGAAGATAATAGCGAAGGCGTCAGCCGAGAACATGCCGCCGCAAGGTGGCTCTCACAGCGAATTTCGCTGCAGTCATCTGTAGGAATTTCTATTTTTTATCTTCCCCACGATAAGTAAAGCCAGAACCACAACAACTGTGACAATAGCTATCCAGCTTCCGGTGCCTATTAAAAGCATGTAAGGACTCCTTTGCACCAAACAATGACTATTCGGTCTGTGCAGAACGGAAAACTCAGACCGTTTCCGGCAGACACCGGTTTCCATTAAATCCTGAACTGCGCCCCGCGAGGCCATATTTCCGACTCGGGCCGCTCAAACTGAAGAAACTCGACGGGGGCGCCATTAACAGAAATAAAAGCTACCGTCACACCTTCAGCGGGGCTTTTAGGCTCGATGATTACGTTTTTGCCGGCAATCGCTGCATCGATGTTATCTACAATAAAAGCTACGTGAGGGACTGTTTTCACCAGTTCCGGCAGGGGGCAATCGGAATCAAAATTCATCCACTGAATGCCATACGGATTTTTATAATACCCCGACGCGGTCATCTTGTGTTCGGGGCTGTAGTCCTCCTTGGGCAGGGACGTATTGGTGGGGATGCCGATATGATGATATCGAAGTTTTTCCATTTTATTTCGCCTGCCGAGAATGAATTATTCAATCCGTATAAAACATTTCAAAGACATGTTCCGCTCCTGAGTTACTGCCGAAATAACATGATTTCTCCGCGCCGGATTAACAGTTCTTCGGCGGAATCAGGATAAACCTTTAAGCATTCAGTGTAAAGCATACGAATATCAGAGGGCCTCGACAACAACTTGTGATGATTTCTGCTTCATTTCGAGAAGTAAAAAAAAGCAAATAACCCTGTTTTCAGGTCACAAACGGTGTTATTGGAATTTTCGAATAAATTTTTATTATTTTTGATGCGTTCGGATGAATATGTCGTATAATGGCAGTCATGTCGAGCATATCTTTTCGCCTTTCAAGGATATCCTCCTTAAAACAAACATGAGAGGCATAATAGATTGAAGGCCAAATAGAAGGCCAAGGAGTATTGTAGTGAGTACAGGAAAAGTAAAATGGTTCAATGATTCGAAGGGTTTTGGATTCATCGTCGCCGACGACGGCGGCCCGGACCTGTTCGTTCACCACTCGGAAGTCAAGACAAGCGGCTACGCGAGTTTGAGCGAAGGACAGGCGGTCGAGTACACGGTCGGGCAGGGCAAAAAAGGCCCCTGTGCGACAAACGTTACACCCAAATAGACACCCGGCAATTGATCCAAAGAAAGGCCTCGCTTCGCGGGGCCTTTTTTATTTGTTGGGCCGTCCTAAACTTACCACGTCTAAGTTTGCTCGCCTGTGATAAGGCGGAGTGGAAAATCAAAAATCAAAATGTAATCAGCGGTTAAATTCGGCAATTTTTTTAATTATTTTTCCTTCATAATTTATTTTCGGACGTTGGTGGCGGCGTTATCAGTATGACCATTTAGGGTATTACGGGGCCAGAGATTAATACCTACCTAAACTCCCGAAATTGCTTAAGTTAACGCAAAGTCCCACGATAATGGCTTTTGTAAGCTCACTACGTGCTCGTTGCACGGCAAAACCAGTTTGCTCGCATTCGCGATAGAAAGAGAGCTGAGGATTTGGTGGAATAGCTTTTAAGGAGTCAGTGATATGTTAGCAATTAAAAACAACATTATGGCGGCAAACGCTGCTCGCCACTTGAGTCAGAGCTATGACGCCTTGGCTCAGTCGGTGGAGAGGTTGTCGTCGGGCCTGCGTATAAACACGGCGAAGGATGACGCGGCAGGCCTGGCCGTTCGCGAATTGATGCGGGCGGACATCGCAGTGTTGCAGCAAGGCGCTCGTAATGCCCAGGACGGCATAAGCTTGCTGCAGACGGCAGAAGGCGGTATGCAGAATATCGATAACCTTCTGGTGCGTATGAAACAGCTGGCCGAGCAGGCATCAACGGGCACGTACACGGACGACCAGCGGACGATTATGGACAATGAGTTCACTGAGCTGCGCAATGAAATCACGCGTATCGCAGGTTCAGCCGAATTCAACGGCACCAGCTTGCTCAACAGCGCCGGCGGCTCGATAGCGGTGAACTTCGGTGCCACAAGCGACCAGATAACGGTCGATATGAAGGATATGACCGCATCTGGTTTGAGCATCGACACACTGTCTATTGATTCAGCCGCGAGTGCACAGGCGGCCCTTGCGACTCTTGACACTGCAATCGGCAATGCCACGGAAGCTCGCGCTGACTTCGGCGCCAAGATGAACCGTCTTGCAACAACGGTCGAAGTGTTAAATATCCAGGCCGAAAACCTGATGGCCGCAGAGTCACGTATTTCAGACGTTGACGCAGCGACCGAAATGGCTGCGTTTACCAGGAACCAGGTTCTTTCACAGGCCGGCGTCGCAATGCTTGCTCAGGCAAACGTAATGCCGAGCATGGCACTGACGCTTCTTGGTTAATAACGGAAGTTGAATTGAACGGGTAAAGGCGACCCCCGCTGCTTCGCTTTGCGAAGCAAAACGCGGGGGTCGCCTGGCCCGAAGTCCTGAATCCGCCTCGGCGGATAAACAATAATCCGGACAGGTTTAAAATAAAGTGGCAAACCCGCCCGGTTAAACAACACCCGCCGCTATGGAGTTGTCTGATGAACGGAGTCGATATTTACAAAGAGCACGCCGTAAGCACCCAAAACAAAGGCCGTCTTATAGTAATGCTCTACGAGGGTGCCATCAAATTTATGAATCTCGCCGCAAAGGACCTTGAAAAGGGCGACTATGCATCGAAAGGCGAGTACATCAACAAGGCACAGGAAATAATCAACGAGCTTAACGCAGTCCTCGATATGGATTCGGGCGGGGAGGTTGCGGCCAATCTGCGACGGCTTTATATATATATGAATAAACGGCTCACGGAGGCCAACGTCAACAAGGACCCGAGGCCGATTCGTGATGTTATAAAGCTGATGGAAGAATTGAATCAGAGCTGGAAGGCCGTGACCGGCTGATTTTTGACATTATTTTTTGTCAATTTCACCTCTTTAAGATAATCACAAGCGTTCCTGTTCTTAAATCTGCAAGTCCTATAAATCGAAATTTGTGTGTTTCCCGCAGGGCTTTTATCGTTTCATTCTGCGCAAGTTCTGCAATTATAAGGAGTTAGGCAAAAACAGAGAGGTAAGGGAATTGGTAATGGCAAAATAAGGTTTGACGGAATATTTTCCTTGACTTTGGGGGTTTTATTGTGATAAAATGCTTAAAAATCATTATATAACTTATTGCTTGTGGAGGTTTGGTGAAGAAAAGCTGGCTTTACGGCCGGGGCTTTGAATTGCGCAACAGGACGAAGATTCTGCAGCGTAGTGATTCTATACCTGCCTTTCACTCCAACCGAGTTATCATAGCGATAAACCTATCCTGAAAAAACGGGATAGGTTTTTTTATTGAGTCACGGATGAGTCGATGGGGTTGGCGGATGGTGATGAAAAGCACGGATTGATTTATGTAATCAATCCGCAAGTCCAATACCCTCCCGCAAGGACGTATGTGCCGGTTTTGCGCGCGGAACGCGGCCGGCGAACAATAAGGGAGTTTTTTTATTAAAAACGCGTTGGTGGAGGAAATGGTGATGAAGTCGTCGTCAAAAGTTGGTTCAAACGTAAAAACAGTTATTGAGACAATTGTTTTCTGCGCCTTGACGGTATTTATGTGGGCAGGTCAGGCGCCCGCGGCCCAGATGCCGCCTGAGGTCCTGGCGGAAATCGAGAAGAATTACCCGGATGGTCTGCCCCGGTATATGACGCCCGAAGAGCAGCAATGGCTCGACCAGCAGGCGGCTGCCGAGGCGCTGAAGGCCCCGACGACCGAGGAGAAAACGCTCGAGGAGGGGATAATAGAGCCGCAAAACGCGCCGTCCGGCGACATCTGGACGCCCGGCGAGTATGCGCCGGTCTATGGCCCGCTGATTGCCTGGGAACCGGGCTCTTATACGTCAATACTTACAAACTTTATCGTCGGCATCACCACTGACCCCAATATGGATTCACTTTGCTTTGTCATTGTATTAGACGCCAGCCAGGAAGCAACCTGCAGGTCAACCCTGCAAAGCGCGGGCGCCGATTTGGACCGTGTTAAATTTATTTATTACAATATGGATACCGTCTGGATTCGCGACTACGGCCCGCGATATATTTATCAGAACGGAAGTCCAATCATAATAGACCATAATTACAACAGGACGCGTGAGGCCGACGATGATACACCGATAGCGGTGGCAAATGCCGCAATT
>CAYLXJ010000190.1:0-5380 GCA_964387385.1 uncultured Pirellulales bacterium | reverse complement strand
TAGCTCCACTTCAAGTTGTCTTGAGTTATTTTGCTGCTGCATACTGAGTTCTTAAACTAAAAAACTTGTTCACAGATTAACCTGATTTTTCAATAACGGGGATGTGGATGCAAACAGGGAGATTTTCCTGGCCCTCGGGCGGATATTCTTCGAAAGACGCAGCTTGGGAGTTTATTTTGTAAGGTGAATTTGGCAGCCATTTGCGGATAATATACTGATAGGTCCGGCCAATATTTTGAATCGGACATTCGAATATCGCATATTGGGCAGCGGGAATCTGTCGGACTGTCATTTCTTTATCTATCGGCGTGGCCTTTTCAGGCACAGCCATTCCAACAATATAATCGACCATATTCTGTTTTTCCGCAGTAAAGGTCACGCCGTAGTATTTCCGGTTGGTGCTGATTTTTTTTAGTTGCTCATTGTATCTCTCAAATTGCGACCATATCTTGGCGTAATTTTCGCTGCTCTGTTCCGAAGATGATATATGGTTTGATATTCCCATTACTGTAAAAAGTTCTCGGTTGCGTATAGTCGGCTGCATATTATGTTCTTCTTCGATTTGATTGAACTGCTGATTTTGTAGTTGTTGTTTATTATGGCAGCCGGTTGTTAAAATAAGAGAAACCACAATTGTTATAAAAAACCAATTGCAATTGCTCTGCATTTTTCGTTCCTTTCGTTAAATCTTGTCAATATCAATTTTACCCAAGACGGCCAGGGCGATTTTGACGTTTCCCAATGGTGCGCTGACGGCAAAGCCCGCGACATTTTCGTGAATTTCGTCGATTAATTCTTTTGCGATTTCGACGCCGATGATTTTAGCATCCTGCTGGGTTTTGGCTTTGCTCATTCGTTGCAGTAATTCGGGCGGCACGACTACGCCGGGGACCTCGTTGGCCATAAACTCAGCGTTTTTCAGCGAGGCGAAAGGCCATATTCCCGCGATGAGCGGGATTTTATACGGCTCGACGGCGTCTAAAAAGCGAAACAGCGTATCGGCGTCGAAAACGGGTTGTGTAATCGCAAATTCCGCGCCTGCCATAACCTTCTGCTGGAATTTTTCGATTTCGCGTTTGATATCAGCCGCCACGGGATTAGCCCCTACACCGATAACAAGCGAGGTCGGCGGATTGAATCGGTTGCCGCCCAGGTCGATACCGCGATTAAGGTTTCGGATTACGCCAGCAAGCGTGATTGAATCCATATCGAACACCCCCGTCGCCTGAGGATAGTCCCCCATCTTGGGCGGGTCGCCTGTGATTACGAGCATATTTCGAAGGCCGATGGCGTAAGCGCCCAAGATGTCGGATTGCATCCCGATGAGGTTTCGGTCCCGGCAGCAGAAGTGCAGGATTGCCTCGATATTGGCCTCCTGCTGAATCTTAACGGCCGTTACAAGAGGCGACAGACGGGAGCTTGCTCGTGGGCCGTCGGGGATATTTATAGCGTCAATGCCCATAGCGGCGCACAATTTCGCTTTTTCGAGCATCGGCCCCAAATCAAGCCCTTTGGGCGGCGTGATTTCGATGGTTGTTACCTTCTTGCCTGATGCCAGTTTAGCGCCTAATTTCGACTTGTCGGCAAGCGGGGTTTCTTTTACCTCGACGGGATATGGTGTTTCGATAGTTACAGGCACAAGCCGTGTTTTTGATGCCGCCGCCTTATCGAGCGCGCGGACCGCCAAAACCATTTCTTTTATATGGGCAGGCGTTGTTCCGCAGCAGCCGCCGATTATTCGTGCCCCTTTTTCATAAAATCGCTTGGCATATTCGGCCATATATTCAGGCGTTGACATATAAAGCAATCGGTCCTCAACTTGTCGGGGCAGGCCGGCGTTGGGCTGAATTGAGATGGGTTTGTCGGTGGCGTTGCGGATAATCTCGAGGGCATTGAGCATTGCGGATGGGCCTATGGAACAGTTGAGGCCGACGGCTGTAACGGCGGGTTGGCTGGCGATTCGGGCTATTGCGTGGTCTATTTTTTCACCGTAAGGAGTTTCGTTCTGCTCATTTGTCGTCATCTGCGAGACGATTTCGAGCGAGGTCACGCTTCTCACGGCCTCGATTGCCAGAAGCAATTCATCGGTATTCGAGAAGGTCTCGAGAATCAGAAAATCAGCGCCTGCGTGTACAAGCGCGGCGGCCTGCCTGCGAAATGCTGCTGCGGCCTGTTGCTGCGTGATTTGATTATAAAGGGCGATATCGCGCGCCAGAGGGCCTATTGCGCCGGCTACCAACACTTTATCTCCTGCGGCTTTTTTTGCGATTTCCACGCCTGCGGCGTTTATTTTCTCGACCTGTTCCGACAGGCCGTATTTTGCGAGTTTTACCTCGTTTGCGCCGAAGGTATTGGTCTCGATGAAATCGACGCCCGCATCGACGTATTGCTGGTGAATTTTTGTTACGAGCTTGGGATTGCTGAGATTAAGCTCATCGAAGCAGGCGCTTATAAAGACGCCCGATTGATACAGCATTGTTCCCATAGCACCGTCAGCCAGCACGACGTGCTTTGACAAGATTCCTGATATTTTTGCTTTTGCCATAGGTTTTAATTTACCACAAAGACACAAAGGCGCAAAGTAATTGATGTTTGAAAAGCCCTCATAATGAAATTATCCCCGGTGAGATTCGAACTCACAACCTTTGGCTCCGGAGGCCAACGCGCTATCCAGTTGCGCCACGGGGACGGATTAAAGCTCGTATTTCGTCAATCGGTTGCGCTAATCGTATCGGCAATCGTAGGACGGTTACGTATTAAACTACGATTTACGATTGACGTAATCGATACGAGCGGCGTAACCACAACCGAATAATGTTATTTTAATATGTTAAAGCTGCGAGGAAGTCAAGAAAAACGGCTGTATAAGGGCAAATTACGAGATTTTCCGAAAAAATTCAACGGCGAGTATGGTATAATCAGTTCTGGGTGATGAAAAAGGATAAGACATATATTTGGACACGCCTGCGGATAGCCGCAATACTGACGGTACTGGTCTTGCAGGGGAGTGTTTTTGCCAAAAGGTCTGACTGGGAGAGAGAAGAAGTCAATTGGCGGCTGAGCGGGGGTGAGCGGATTAAGGCGGTATCGTATCCGCAGGATAAGCCGGCACAGATGTCGGGCAGGCGACAGGCGAAAAAGGCAAGAAAAGAATTGATTTCGCCGGCAACTGTTCTGCGAAAGTCAATTCAATTGAACGAGGCAGTCGGGCCTGTTGTGGCGAATGTGATTGATTCGCCGCCGATTGACGGGTTTGTGCCGTGGATAGCGGTTGAGATTACCAACGCCCGCAGCGGAGAATTAGAGCTTGAAGCGATTACGCAGTATTCGATAACGGGCAGTTTCCTGACGGGCAGTCCTCAATCGAATTACGCTATCGGCATTTATGATACCGGGGCAAGCGCACACGTGATGGGAAACGCTGCGGCGACGCAGGCGGGGCTTTTCAGCGCGGGGCTGGTAACTTCCAATACGGCTATAATAAGCGGTGTGACGGGCGAGGCGGAGGCGTGGATTAGTTACCCGATAGGGGTGTTCATTGACGGTTTGGGGGCGATTGAGCCGAATGGTTTCCTGTGGGACAGGTCGGGGATGATGGGGCAGTCGAACGTGGCGATAATGGTGGGGCAGGGAGGCGCGCCGGTTGATTTGCCGACGGCAATAGGGTCACCTTTGTCGGTATATTTCACGGCTGTCTTTTACAACGATACGCCGGTAACCCGAGCGCGGGGTATCGATGAGTTTACAGCGCCCGATATTCGCATATACCAGCAGGACGACGCGGGGATTCCGGATTACAACAATATGATACCGCTTGAGCTTCGGCCCTTAGGCGGGGTGAGCGTGCAATACATTTTTGACCCTTATGATATCGAGTTTCCGCCGACAAGCCCGTCGGTGATAATCGGCAATTCCTCGCAGAGCGTCTTTTTTGTTGCCAGCGTTGATTTGTATGACGGCAGCCATTCGGCGATAGACAAAACGCGGTTTATGCTGGATACGGGGGCACAAATCAGCGTGGTCGGTTCGAGAGTCGCAGCCCGGCTGGGAATTAATCCTGCCAGTCCGGATTTTGAGGTCGAGATAATGGGGGTAACGGGCGATACGATAACGGCGCCGGGTTTCTACATTGATGCAATCGATATACCTGCTCTCGGGGAGTGGCTGTCGCTGACGAATGTTCCGGTAGTGCTTCTGGATATTCCTTCGCCTGAGGGCGGGACGGCCGACGGCATTATCGGTATGAATTTGTTTACCGACCTGAATTTTGTGCTTCGGGGCGGGGGATTATTTCTGCAGGATGACCCTTCCATTGAATACGCGACAATATCGGGGCTGGCGGGCGACATAGCGCCTCCAGGCGGCGACGGTGTAGTCGATATGCTGGACTTAGAGGCGTTTGCGGACGCCTGGCTTGCGAACCCGTTGTCGGCAGAGTGGAACGCCAAGGCCGATATGGTCAGCGACGCGATAATCAACTTCCGCGATTTTGCAATTCTTGCGCAGAACTGGTAATAATTTCACGACCTATAAACCCCCGTAAAACCGGGGGCTAAATACCATTGATACAGCAATTTGACAGGTCGCTGTCCAGCGATTACATTATCCTGATGAATATCTTGCTTGATTTTGCGTATTTGCTTGCGGCCGCGGCGGTAAGTCCGGTGGCGATATACAGGATGCTTAGGTATGGGCGGTATCGCGCGGGGTGGAAAAATCGTTTCGGGCACGTCCGGCGCAAAAATCCGGATAGGAAGTGTATCTGGGTACATGCGGTCAGCGTAGGCGAAGTCAACGCCACAACAACAGTCATAAGGGAACTGGAAAAGAAGTTTCCCGGTTACGAAATCGTCATCAGTACAACGACTGATACAGGCTTTGCACGGGCCAACGCTCTTTTTGGCAGCAAATTAAGCGTATTTTATTTCCCGATGGATTTTTCACGGACGATGCGGAGAGCGTTCGAAAATATACGGCCTTCGATTATTCTGCTGGTGGAGCTTGAGGTCTGGCCGAATCTTGTCCGAAATGCGCACCGGTCTAATATACCCGTAGTTGTCGTCAACGGCAGAATCAGCGAACGCAGTTTCGGAAAATATAAATTGATAAAACCTGCAATTAAGAAAATCTTTAGTGACGTTACGCTTATCCTTGCGCAGTCGGATGAATACGCCGAGAGGTTTCGACAACTCGGCGCACCGGCAGAAAAAGTCATCGTTACCGGCTCTTTGAAAAATGATACCGCACAGGTAGCCGACAAGATTGAAGGAGCAGACGAGCTGGCGGCACAGCTCAGTTTAAAAAATGAACGGCTGTGGGTAGCGGGAGCAACAGGCGACGGCGAAGAGCAGATTATTTTAGACGTTCACCGCCGGCTGAT
>CAYLXJ010000189.1:3246-5381 GCA_964387385.1 uncultured Pirellulales bacterium | reverse complement strand
CTTCGGCCCCATCCCCTGTATCTTCAAGAGTTCCAAAAGTGTCTCCGGAATCTTTTTCAAAAGTTCCTGCCGGGCCGTCATTTTGCCCGTCTTGGTAAATTCCTCGATTTTCTTTAGCGATGACTCCCCAATCCCCGGCGTCTCCGCCAATTTGCCTGATGCTAACATCTCCTCTACGTCCGTCGGCATATCGCCGATGACCCGTGCGACCTTTCTGTAGCTATTTATGCGGAACTTGTCCTCCCCCAAAATTTCCATTATGTCCGCCATCTCGTCAAATAACTCGCTTATCTCTGCGTTCTTCATATTTTCAAAATCCCGGCCGCTTTCAATTTCGATTGCTTTATTCTCATCAAAACGTTATTTGCCTGTTCAAGCGGGAATTCTTCTATCGTTGGGACAATCGGAATCTCTGCGGCCAAAGGCAAGAATTCTAAAGCGTCCCTGTGTGTAACGTTTGCGACGCTTTTAATTTCCTTTTCAAGCCAGAGGTATTCCGCGTAATCGAATGCAGGTATCGGCGTTTCCTTTCTTATTGCGTTTATAACCAATCGCCCGCCTCGATTGAGAATCTTAAGGGCGTCGCGGACACATTCGCCGACAGGCGTAAAATCCATAATCTTATCTAATTTTACAGGAGGCGTTTCCCCCGAAACACCCGTCCACGAAGCGCCTAATGATTTCGCTAATTCCGCGTGACCGCCTGACTTAGTAAATGCAAACACCGGATTATCAGGGAATTTGTGTTTGATGATTTGAATAACGATATGTGCCGATGCCCCAAAGCCATACAGGCCGATTGTCTCGCCTTGTTTAATGTCTGCAAGACGAAACGTCCGATACCCGATTACACCCGCGCACAATAATGGCGCTGCCTGTGAATCGCTGAACCTCTTCGGTATAGGGTAAGCGTAATCCTCGCCAATAACCATAAATTCGGCATATCCGCCGTCCGCGTCCTTGCCCGTCCACTTCGCTTTTTCGCAAAGGTTCTCCTGGCCTGTTTTACAGAAATTGCACACACCACAGGAACTATATAACCATGTTACTCCCACTCTATCGCCGATTTTATGTTTTGTTGCACCTTTGTCCAACTCCACGATTTTCCCAACAACTTGATGTCCCGGCACAACCGGCAATTTAGCAGGTAATCGTCCCTCAAACTCGTCCAAGTCCGTACGGCACGCCCCGCAGACCGAAACCTCTATCAGTATCTCCTTTTCCCCTGGCTTCGGTATCGGCAAATCTTCCAGCGTTAACGGCTGATTAGGTTTTGTTAATACCAACGCCTTCATTGTTCTATTCCTTTTTTGAGTTGCTTCTCGAAAACCGTGTAGCTTTCTTTCCCGAACAGACAGAACACAATCTTTTTCAAGCCGGTCTTCTCTTTAAGATAATCAATTGTCGTCCGCAGCATAATCTCGGCGCATCTTTCAATCGGGAAGCCGAATATGCCTGCGCTTATAGCGGGAAAAGCGATGCTTTCGAGTTTATTTTTGTCGGCCAGTTTCAGTGAGTTAAGAGTCGCGTTTTTAAGTTTATTATCCTCATTGCCTTCTCCCCATTGCGGCCCTACAGCGTGTATTACGTATTTAGCTTTTAATTTGCCCCCTGTAGTGATTACTGCCCCACCCACAAATGTGCCGCCGATTTTATTGCATTCATCCTGAATCGCCGGCCCTCCTTTTCGCCTTATCGCTCCCGCCACACCTCCGCCCATTATCAGCACCGAATTAGCCGCATTGACAATCGCGTCTGTATCCATCTCAGTTATGTCGCCGTCAATCAATTCAAGAACACTATTTCCTATATCCGCTTTCATAGCCGCATAGCTTACCTTCTCCTTGGCCTGTTGAAAATAAAAAAACAGGGATTGCAGACCTCCTCCGAACCTGCAATCCCAATAAAATTACAATAAAATCTAAGCAGGAGTATATGTCAGTAATGGCACTTTAAATCGTGATATGTTTCTTCCTTATTGTGCCAGTCGTGGCTATCGACATCCGGGAAATGAAATTTCCACTTTCCCAATTGACTAAGCCACCGCAGAATCCAACGAAGCAATCTCATTTGATACCCCTCCATCTTAAAGCATACAAAACCGCTGTCTAAAACCAAAATCACCTCCGCATTTC
>CAYLXJ010000189.1:0-3236 GCA_964387385.1 uncultured Pirellulales bacterium | reverse complement strand
TCCGTGACAGTCAGTGTTTATCCGTCGCAGGCGGATTAATGTCACTGTGAGTCCGTGTTTCTCACATTGACTCAATCAATTCCCTGAGAAGCTCATCTTCGCAGCAGTTAATAAGCTCCGTTCGCAGGTATTCGGTGTATTCCGAGTCGTCGATACCCAAGGGCTGCTGCCACTTTTCAAACAGCTTTTTCAATCGCTGCGCGTGCTCCTCCACCCATTGTTGTCTTTGCCCGTCCAGCATCCTCTTAATCTCCAATATTACTGAACGGCACCCTAACACCATTGTCTTATTTTGTCAATTAGGATTTTTGCTTATTTTTACTGCCTGCTGAGCAAATTAATCAATGGCCGAGGACGGTCGATGCCTGCGATAAATTTTGGTCTTGCAGACCAGGGTGTAACGCTCGAAACGCACGTCAAATCCATCCAATACTGAAGGCGCGATACAGGCAGGTTCCAGGTCATATGAAAATGATTTGAGGGGGGGTATTGCTTGTATTCGAGCATACTGGCGTATTTAGGCGCAACAAAGGTATGAGGCCAGATGGGAGTTGTCAGGTTGCACATTGCCTTTGCCAGCTCTGCAGGGACTTCGGTTGTTCTCGCCTCGTCCCAAATCAAGCTGAACGTATCGCTTGTGCCGCAATAAGCCAGTCGCGCCGCAATACCCTCAATCCCAGAGGGCGTCAGGAAACTAACCGAATATCCCCCGACCAGGAAATAACAAGCGAACGCAAGCCGCATCAAAAATCTTGCCATAATATCTTTTACAGTCGCACCCGGTTTTGCCGCCCAGTCAAAAGCGGCGCTGCCTGAATTATCGCCATCGACAAGTCCCTTATTGAACCAGTCAGCGTTCTTGTCCAGTTTCTTCACGCCGATTTTTGCCGCCAGTTCTTTTATTTCCCACGCCTCCCAGACCTTGCGGAAATCCATAAACAGGGGCGGATTTCCGCCGGAGAGGTGAGTCATAAACAGCATCGTCAGTAATCCCTGCACATCGGCTTCGGTTGCGTAGGGCAGGGGGGCTTTTCGGCCATTGTGGTCAAATGTGCTGTTAAAAAGCGACTCCATAACATCTGCCACGGGCAGCGGTATTCCGCGCAGGTCGCTTCCCCATTCCAACTGGCTCATAAATCCGCCGCCGACGGCGTTCAGGTCTGTCATAATATCGCGGACTATCAGGTACATCGCCAAGCTCATATTGAACCGGTCGCTGTCTGCGTCGTCTCTCAATTCGAGGCGCTCGCCGACGTTCCGATTTATCCAGCCCCTAAGCGCCTTTAATTCTTTTTTATCGTATGCCTCTTTTTGCAGCATATCTGCCAGCAGTTTCATATCCAGGCGTGTTATTTCGATTCCGAAGGTGTTGCGAGTCGGAATGATGTGGGCAAGGGCGGTTTCCATACCCATTGAATCATGGCCGAAAATTACGACGCGTCTTCCGCGAAGGCCGACTGCCGTTACTGCCGCATAGCACCAGTCGATTAGCCATTTTGCGGTTTGCTCGCTCATTTTGGGATTTGCCCCTGTATCGGGCCAGTTGCCTACGTTGAGCGTGCACAGCCGGCCATACTGGCTAAGTGCGCCGTTAAGCGCGTGGGCGTAAACTACGCCCGGCTTCGGGCCGCTGTTGCCGCAGGTGATATTTATAGGCGTATTTCGCGGGAACTGCTGCAAAAGCGATATGCCGGTAAGCTGCGGGAACGCCCAGGTATCGGGCACAAGGACGAGAATATCAACGCCTGCTTTGCGGAACTGCTCTGCGACGATGTCGGCCTGCTTTTCGCCATCGACAAGCACCTGTGAGTAAACCACAGGCACAGCCGTTTTATCAGGCAATATAACCTTGCCGCTTATTGTATCGGCGGCCATTTTTACGATATTCTGGCATCGCTTTCGGCTCGCCTCGTCAATCCTCGGGTCACTCGTCGCAAATACCCCGATTACCGGTACTTTCGGTTCACCCCTTGTTTCAACCAATCTAACAGCTCCGAGTTTCTTTGCCATTTTTAATACCCCTTAATTTTAAGCGGTCCTGCGATGTCTCAATCTATCTAACGTAACCGCAATAACGATTATCGCCCCTGTAATAATTTCCTGCACCCAGTTGGGCATTCCCATTTGCGTGCAGCCCGATGCGATTACCGTCATAATCAATGCCCCGACCATTGTCCCTAATACTGACCCTTCGCCGCCGCTCAAGCTGCCTCCGCCGATTACCACGGCTGCTATTACGTCAAGTTCCAGCCCCACCGCCACAGTTGGGTCGCCAACGGTCAATCGCGAAAATTGCATAAGCCCTGCCAGGCCGGCGAACAGCCCGCCTAACGTGTAAACCGACAATTTTACATTCTCGACAGCGACTCCGCAAAGCCGGGCCGTCTGCTCATTACTTCCTATCGCGAAAATATGCCTTCCTAATCGTGTATAACGTAAAAGTGCTGCAGTTAATATCGCAAGGATTATTAAAATCCACACGCCAATAGGCACTAACATCCAGCTTTGCTCTTTAGGCACCGACGCCAATAATTCTTCCAGCCACCTCAAAAGCCCCGGCTCTACGTCGATTTTCTGCTCCCGCCCGATGCCTTTGGCTGATCCCCGCACTACCAGCATCATTCCCAAAGTTACGATAAAAGGCAGGACCCTCAATCGCGTTATGAGTGTCCCACTGACAAAACCGCAAAATGCACCCGCACCTACCCCCATCATCGCCGCAATCCAGGGCAGCATCCAGGGGCAACCCATATTCGTCAGTGTCCCCGATATCCCGCTTCGCTGCAATAGCCACGCTGTAACAACCGTGCTGAGCGCAACAACCGATCCCACCGAAAGGTCGATACCACCGGCGATTATGACCAGCGTTGCTCCAAGGGCCGCGATTCCGACAATCGTCGTTTGTCTGGCTATCATTTCGAGGTTTCGCGACGTTCTGAAGCTGGCAGGCGCTATCACCGCGAATATCATATAAACCAGCAATAGTGCCAGCACCGGCCCTATGGTATTCAGCCATCGCCGCCAGCTTGAGTTTCGTTCCAATGCTGTTTTTGCCTTCAATTGCTCTTCAGTCACGCGATATTCTCCTGTCCTGTCGCTTCGAGCATAAGCATATGCTCATTTACTTTGCTGATTTGCCTGGCCGGCCCCAATTTTCCCCGGCACATTACCGCTACTCTGTCGCAGACGCCCATTAACTCAGGCAGATAGCTCGATACTATTAAAATCGCCTTGCC
>CAYLXJ010000188.1:0-5415 GCA_964387385.1 uncultured Pirellulales bacterium | reverse complement strand
CTCGTAGAATCAGCCGGGTGCGTGCTGAGCAACTCCGGCGGTTTTTGGCCCTTACTGGCAGCAGACATCCTTTCCCAGAAGCTGAGGGCCTCGTTGGGATTGTAGCCAGCCATAGCCATAAAAATCAGGCCCATACGGTCTGCCTCACTTTCATGAAGCCGGCTGTAAGGAAGAAGAACGCCAACCTGCGTCCCTACGCCGTATGACTTCATAAACAGGTCCTTTGTAGCCGCCGGCTGTTTGGCAAGCGCCTCCGACAAGGCCATTCCTCCCAAATCCACGAGCAATCCCTGCGACATCCGCTCCGAGCCGTGCCTTGCGATTGCGTGGGCAATCTCGTGACCCATCACTACCGCCAGCCCCGCCTCATTCTGAGCAACCGGCAACAGTCCTGTATAGACCACGACCTTCCCGCCGGGCATACACCACGCGTTTACGTTGGAGTCCTCGACGAGATTGAACTCCCACTTATAACTTTGTATGCGCGATGCAAGATTATTTTCGGCGCAGTATTTTTCGACGGCCTTTTGAATCCTTGCGCCGACATCTTTTACCATTTTCGTCTGCGCTGCGTTGCCGCTGAGCTTATTGGCGCCGAGAAACTCTTTGTATGACTGCAATGCCATCGAATTCATCATTGAGTCGGGGACAAGATTAAACTGTTTTCGGCCCGTGATTGCGACCTGAGTGCAAGAGGATTGAAACAGCAAAACAAAACACAAAACAATAAATTTTAAGGTCAATCGGCGATTCATAATCTTTCTCCTTTCTTAGACAATACCATTTTACCCGCAATGGCGCCGGTTGACCAGCATATTTGCAGGTTGTAGCCGCCGCAGGGGCCGTCGGCATCGATGACTTCGCCGGCGAAATACAGGCCGGGGCAAAGCCGGGATTGCATTGTTTTTGAGTCGATTTCTGCCGTACTGACGCCGCCTCGCGTTATCGTCGCTTCCTCAATAGGCCTTGCGGCTCTAATCGTAACAGGCAGTTTTTTTAAGAGCCGGATTAATTCTTTTCGCTGCTCTTTTGTAAGATGGCTTGCAGTCGTTTCGGCCAATCCTATTTCTCGGCAAAGAAAACCCGCCAACTTCTTGGGGATGAGGTCGAAAAGAACGTTTACAATGATTTTTCTGGAATACCGCGAAAGCTGCTCCATCAGGTATTCCTCAAGTTTCGATTCATTCAGCGAAGGGACTATATCAATGACAATTCCGACTGGTTTCTGTGCGGGCAGATAATCAGCAAGTAATCTGCTCAAATCAAGAACCGCCGGCCCGCCGATACCATCGTGAGTAAACATCATTGCGCCCGTTACTGTAATTTTTTTGCCATCAATAACGGCGGATATTTTTACGTTATCGAGTGGCGTGCCCGCTAACTCGCCGCACCATTTTTCGTCGGCGACAAGCGGAACCAAAGCTGCCTTTGGCTCGATAATCGTATGACCGAGAGATTGTGCCAGTTTGTAACCGTCGCCCGTTGAGCCGGTTTGCGGATAGCTTACACCTCCTGTTGCGATAATCACTCTTTTGGCCGTTATAATTTCCCTTCCTGTGAAAATCGTAAAACCATTACCATGTTTTTCGATTCTCTCGACTCCCTGTGGCACGGGCTTCCAGCCCGTGTCTTCACGGCCAAGATGGCCATGCCACAACTGCACACCAAGCTTTTGACATTCCTTAATCAATGCATCCCTGACATCAATTGCCCGTTCGCTTACTGGAAAGATGCAATTCTCATCATCAACTTTGGTTGCAATACCGATATCATTAAAAAATTCAATCGTCGCGTCAGGCGAAAAATCATAAAGACAGTGTCTCAGAAATCTGCCGAACCTGCCGTAAACCTTTACAAATTCATCGACCGTCCATGCATGGGTAAGATTGCACCTTCCGCCCCCTGTTAAAAGCAGTTTCCTGCCCGCTGTCGCGTTCTTTTCCAATACAGTTACTTTCGCCCCGCCTTGAGCAGCGAAAATTGCCGAAATCAAACCCGCAGGGCCAGCACCTATTATGCAAATCTTGATTCCCATAATCGCGACAAGTGTAGTCGAGTTGGTTTATTGTGTCAAACCGCCCTTGCAGTCGCGGCAAGTTTCGATAGAATGACAAAAAATTATTATGGAGAAAATACTATGTCGCTGTCACGTCGAAATTTTTTAAAAGCAGGTGTAGCCGCCGGAGCGGGGATTGCCTTTCCCTATGTTTTCGGCGCGAATAAAGACAAAAAATACCGCGTCGCTTTAATCGGGTCGGGGTGGTGGGGAATGAATATAGCTCGGGAGGCGATAAAACATCCCGACTGTAAAATTGTCGCGATGTGCGATGTTGATAAAAATATCCTCGACCCCGCGACAGACGAAATCGAAGAACTCACCGGCGGCAAGCCGGATAAATACAAGGACTTCCGCGAGCTTTTAGACAAGGTCAAACCCGATATCGTTATCAACGCCACGCCTGACCAATGGCACGCCCTGATTACGATTGCCGCGTGTAAGGCGGGAGCAGATGTTTACGTAGAAAAGCCCATCAGCCACACAATTCTCGAAGGCAAAGCTATGGTAAAGACCGCTCGTGATACTGGACGGGTCGTGCAGGTGGGCACACACAGACGGGTCTCACCGCATTGCATTTCCGCTCAAAAATTTCTCAAGGAGGGCAACGCCGGAAAAATCGGTATGGTCCGGACTTTTGTTCATTCGAATTATGGCCAGTGGTCGGACCCGCCGGATGAACAGCCGCCTGAAGGTCTGGATTGGGACTTCTGGTGCGGACCTGCGCCATTGCGGCCATATAATAAACGCATACACCCCAGAGGATTCAGACAATTTCTCGATTACGCCAACGGCACATTGGCCGACTGGGGCATCCACTGGCTCGACCAGGTCCTCTGGTGGACCGAAGAAAAATACCCGAAGACCATATACTCGAGCGGCAGCAAACGAATTTCCACAAGCATCGCAGATGCCCCTGATACACAAGTTGCCGTTTATGAATTCGATTCGTTCACGCTTACCTGGGAACATCGCTCTTATTCCGGCAATCCTGCTGAAAAGCATAGTATCGGCTGCTACTTTTACGGCACAAAAGGAACTCTGCATCTCGGCTGGCGTGACGGCTGGACGTTTTACCCCGCCCCGGAAGAACGCCGCGACCGTGACAAATCTGTGGAAACTGCACCTGTATTACACGAAGAACCAAAAACGCATACCCGCGATGCGCACAATATTCCTGAGTTGTGGGCGGATTTCATCGACGCGGTGAAAACAAGACGAAAGCCGGTATGCGACATCGAAATCGGCCATCGCTCGACGAATATGAGCTTACTGGGAATGCTGTCGATGAAATTAGGCAAGAGTATAAAATGGGATGGCGACAAGGAACTGGTTATCAATGATGAGCAGGCAAACAAACTCTTGCGCCGCGACTACCGCCTGCCCTGGATATATCCTGAGGCCTGACGGCTATTGAGCGTATGCGCCGAGGCCGGTTATCCTCGGGTCTTTTGCTTTAATTGTAAGCGTTTTTCTGCTGGCAGTGTCCTTGCCGAAATACTCAAATGTCGCTGTGAGAAGATAGTCAATGGATTTTCTCTTGTCGGCGTAGCTTTTAGACGTAGCCGCTTCGCCCACCCATACGACAGTATCGCCCTTATAAACCTTGATTTGCAGCCACTGGTCCCAAATGGTCCTGACTGTGGGTATATAATGAAAAGTGCTTATACCCGTATACCTGTGCCGAATACCGTAGCCGGCACCAGTATATTCATAATCAAATTTCTCATGAGCCGCCATTCCAAAATCAAAAGTCATCTGGTATTCGGCCTCGGGGTCGTCGATGGGCTGCATACCTCTTTCGGCGAGAAGCCTGGTAATTTTAACCTTGATTTCATCGTCAAAGATGGGATTGTCGGAATTGGGTTCGGTAGTCACATAAATTTTCGCGTGCTGGGATATTGGTTCGGAGATTTTCGCGAAACCATTGACATAAACGGTGTATGAGTCGGCACATCCGGTCAGCGCCAAAACTAAGCCGCTTAAAATTAGATTAAGCTTTCTCATTTTCGTCTTCCTTTATTTTTTGTATCATACGTTGATTAAAATAAGCAGTTCTATTAAAAAGGCAATACAAGTATGCTGAAAAACATATTATTTTTATATCCTGCGATATTTTTCATAATGTGCTTTTGCGCATGGGCCGCCGATACCAAGCCAGCCCTTCACATCATTGGCGACGACCCGAATCAATCACAGTGTTCAAAAATCGCAGTCGTAACCCACGGCTGGATTGAGCAAAGCCCCTGGCCTGCAGATTTGGCTTCAGCAATACGAGAAAAAACCGATCCCAACGAATGGCTATGCGGCTGGTTCGACTGGCATAACCAGGCCAGGGTCATTAATCCGAGAAACGCAGCCCAGTATGCACACGATACCGCCGGCAAAATACTGGCTGAAGAGATTCTAAAGTCATCGAAGAATCCGAAACACGTTCATTTGATTGGACATTCCGCGGGAAGCTGGGTAATCAGCGAAGCAGCCAAAATAATATCAAAACAAACTGACGCAAATATACACTTGACCTTCCTCGACGCCTACGTCCCCCTCGGCTGGGACCCAAATGAGCTGGGGAACATTGCCGAAAGGCCAAGCATAATTTACTGGTCGGACCATTATCTCACACAGGATATAACATTAAAGGTTACCGGTTCTTTTCTTAAACACTCGCACAACATTGATATAGGCGATATAACCCCCGGCATCAAAGACCACAGATTTCCTTTTCACTGGTATCCCGCGACTGTCCTCGGCGAATACTCCCCCAAAGGCATCTACGCAGCGAAAACGTTATTTTGCAAATCAGGCGATATCGAGTATGGTTTTGCACGCTCGCTTGAAGCAGGCAAAACTAACTGGGAGCAATCACTGAAATTAAAGATGGGAAACGTTGCCGTAAAAATTGAAAAGGAGAACAAAAAATGAACTCGCTGAAAATCAAATTCCTGTTTACTCTTGTCTCGGTACTGATTTCAAGCATCGGCTTGTCTGCGGACCCGTCCGGCGTAGCTTTAGCGAAGACGGAACATCATAAATATAACGATGTTTATGCAGGCCAATACCTCAATCATATTGCTTTCCCTTTAGGCGGCACAGGCGCAGGTATGATTTGCCTCGAAGGCACTGGAACGCTAAGCAGTTTTTCATTAAATAGTAATCCAAATATATTCAGCGAGCCGACGGTCTTTTCAGCCGTTTGCGTCAAGGGCGAAAAAAACATCGCCAGAGTCCTCGAAGGCCCCGTGCCGAAATGGAAGATTTTTTATCCGATGCCTGCCGACCAATATAATGGCGCAGGTAATGGCCTTTCGGGCAAGACCTACGGCGAAGCGCTCTTCGCCTTTGACGCCTGCTCCCTG
>CAYLXJ010000187.1:0-5435 GCA_964387385.1 uncultured Pirellulales bacterium | reverse complement strand
ATAATCGAGGTTCTCGGCGGTGGTGTTCTTTACTCCAATTCGCTTCTTCATACGCTGTGCGGCGGCTTTCTGGCGACGGAAAGAGAGATGGAAAACGCATTATGAAGATATGCTTAATATATCCTGCTTATCCGCCCACGGGTCCGAGGAGAAACGGCGACGCGGCGTATGTGAAATTTCTGGCTGAGCATATCGCTGACGCCGGAAGCGAGGTGTCGGTCCTGACGTCCAGAACAGAGCAGCATCAGGCAGCCAGCCGGCTTAAACCCGGCCTGGAAATATTCCCAGTGGTGGAAAACTGGGGCCTGAGCGGGCTTTTTAACGGAGGATTGCGGGCCCTGAAAAATGCCGTTCGCGACTCAAAGCCGGATATCATCAATATCGTTTATCCCGACCCTTATCTTAAAAGCAGTTATTTACTGCCTTACGCTGTGCCGTTTGTGTGCGGAAAGATTCCGGTTATTACAACGCTTTTCCATTTTTTCCCGAGGCGAAGCAATGTCATTTATAAACTTCTGGCATCGCTTTTGTACTTCGGCAGCGAAAGAGTGCACTTTCATAACAGACGTTTTATGTCTTTGTTTGTAAGGGTGCTGCCTTTTTTGAAGAATCGTGCCGTTTTTATACCGGTGGGTAATCTGATTGAAATTGATAAAGGGGCCGTGTTCCGTAAAAGACCTGATTTATTTCGCAAGCTGGGCCTTGCCGTGAATTGCCGCTATATTTCATTTTTTGGATACTGGTATCGAAGCAAGGGGATTGATGTTCTGCTTCGAGCATTCGCATTAGTTGCTGCTAAGAGGTCCGACGTTCGATTACTGCTCGTGGGAGGCCCCAAAAAAGACCATGCAAACGAATATGAACAAACAATTATTTCTCTTATTGAGAAGCTTGGATTAAGCAAAAGGGTTATAGTGACCGGCCATTGCCCGGATGCGGAGGCCGTGGATTACCTGCTTTGCTCGGATTTCTGTGTTTTCCCGTTCAAATCCAACACTACAGGCAGAACCAGCATTATGCTTCCGATTATGCTTGGAATTCCGTTCATATTGTCCGGCGAGACGGGAGCGGATTCGCTTTTCCGGAATAATCAAAATGTTGTTTTAGTCAAGCCGGGAAATTTCCAGGCCCTCGCAGAAGCCATCGAGGGAATGCTGAAAGACGAAGAGTTACTCAAGAGGATTTCAAAAAATCTGCCGGCCCTTGCCGACAATTTTTCATGGCGAAGAATCGTGGAAAGCTGGGTCGAAGTATACAAAAGTACTCTGCTCGAAATGAAGACCGCGACTGCAGCCGGTTAGATGTTGAGTTTTTCCCTTTTTAAATTAAGAACCCCGAAACGATTCGCTAACGAAGCAGGCGAAATTGGGGATATTTGTGTAATAGGGGTGTGATTTTTGACGTCGGAAAAGAGAATCAAGATACTCATCTCCGGCTGGTACGGGAACAACAATATAGGAGATGAGACGATTATCGAGGGAATGCTGAAATCAATCAGGGAGTATGTTCCTGATGCAGAATTTGTAGTTTTTTCGGATGACCCTGAGTGGACAAAAAAACATTACGCGGTGGATTCTTTTGAACAGTGGCCCAGGGGTGTTTATCGCGGCTTAAGAGGCTGTTTTAATCCTCTTTTCTGGCGTTATATTTATCATTTGAGCAAAAAGATTCAGGAGGGTGATATTTTTGTTCTGGGAGGAGGAGGGCTTCTTCAGCATTCTAATTTCGGTGTAGTTCCTTTTTGGCTCAGCAAGCTGCTGCTGGCGCAAATGCTGGGAAAGCCGACTATGATATACGCAATCGGGGTGAGCAAGCTGCAACGGTTCATTGACAGGTTTTTAACTAAAGTGGCGACGAGGAAAACAAAAGTGATAACAGTCCGCGACCGTGAATCTGAAATTAATTTAAGGGAATATTACGGAGTAAAAAAGCCAGAGGTTTTGTTTACCGCCGACCCGGCTTTTGTATTGGCGCCCGATGAGAAGCCGCGGAAAAGCATCGGCCTGGCGCAATCATCAAATAATGGTTCCCCCAAAAAGATAGGGATAGCGCTGCTTCCCCTCAGGACTGTCGGATTAGGCGATCGAAATATTCAAAACGCTTTTAATAAGGTCATAATCGAGACCATAAACCAGCTGACAGGGATGTCCGCGAATGAGGTTGTTTTAATAGTTGAGAACCATAAAGAAGATTGTGAGCTTATTGAAAATGTTTATTCTCAGGTGGCCGACAAGAAATCGGTATCAATCGAAGATAACAAGTTCAGCGTAACGGACCATTTGGAGTTTGTCTCCCGGCTCGATGCGCTGGTCAGCATGCGATTGCATCCCCTTATTTCAGCTGCCTTGGTTAGAACGCCGTTGGTTGGACTGATAGTTCACTCGAAGGTAAAAGAGTTTCTTTCGCAGGTGGGACAGGAAGACATGGGCATACCCTATGAAGTTATAAATCCCGAAACCATTAGCAATAAGATTCATCTGGCCCTGAATAACCGTCCTGCAATTATCCGGGATATGTCCCAGCGGGTCGAAGCGATAAGGTCTAAGGCGTTGTTCAATGCTGAATTACTCAAAAATGCGCTGTTTGACGGCAATTAGACGTCTTCTTGGGGTTTAATCGCAGGTTTATGAAAACAGTGATTTCAGAATTTAAGGCCGATACCGCGACGGCTGTAGAATCTACACCGCGGGCTGATACGGTACCTTTTGTTTCTGTTATTATGCCGGTTCGAAACGAGGAGAAATCAATCGAAGAATGCCTCCGGCGTCTTGTCAATCAGACGTATCGAAAGGATAGATATGAAATTATCATCGTCGATGGTTTAAGCGAGGACCGCACCCGTGACATTGTACAGGAACACGCCATAGCCGAGCATAAGAAAAGCGGGTTGCGGATTCGACTGCTGGACAATGCGAAAAGATGCCTATATCCCGCCCTGAATATCGGCGTAAAGGCGGCAAGGGGGGATATTGTAATGCGGGTCGATGGAAGAAGCATCTGTCCGTTTGATTATATAGAAAAATGTGTAAACACGCTGCTTGAGACCGGTGCGCATAACGTGGGCGGGATGCAAAAGGCGGTAGGCAGGAATTTGACCCAGAAGGCCGTCGCTTGTGCTATGTCGCATCCGTTCGGCGTCGGCAACGCACAATATAGAGTAGGTAAAACAAGCGGCTGTGTTGATACGGTTTATCTCGGCTGTTTCCGCAGAGATGTGTTTGACAGGGTTGGTTTGTTTGACGAGAACTCGTCGGTAATCAGCGAGGATTCTGATATGAACCGGCGCATAAGGGAGGCCGGTGGGAAGGTCTTTTTAAACTGCGACATCAAGGTAGGTTATTATCCGAGAGATACTCTGAAAGAACACGTCAGAATATACTTTATCTGGGGTAAGGCCCGCGCAGCGTTTTTCCTCAAACACAAAGGACTGACTTCCTGGCGGCAGCTTGTTCCACCGTTATTTACGATGACAATCCTGCTTGGGCTTTTGGCCCTGCCTTTTAGCGGATTTGTCCGGCTTGGCTTTTCTTTCCTGCTGCTTTTTTATCTTCTTTGTGATTTTGTCGTGGCGGGTATTTTAGCTGTTCGTGAAAGAAATATGAATTTGCTGCCGTTGCTTCTTTTGATTTTTCCGGCTATGCATTTTGCCTGGGGGGCGGGTTTTTGGACCGGGCTGCTGGCACGAAATAAGGGGGAAAATTACTGGAGATGAAAAAAGTACTTATAACTGGTGTCGCGGGATTCATAGGCAGCAACCTCGCCGAGCGGCTTGTGCTCCTCGATAATTGTAAAGTAATAGGCATTGATAATCTCGCTTACGGCGTAAAGGAACAAGTACCGGGTGCCGTGGAATTTCATAAACTCGATATTCGTTCAAAAGAGATTTACCCGCTTTTTAACAAGGCGGATGTTGTTTTTCATCTTGCCGCAAAAAACTGCATAAATGATTGCCAAAATGACCCCGTAGAAACGTCCGACATAAATGTAACGGGGACGGTGAATGTTTTTGAGGCCGCAAGAAAGGCGGAAGTCGAAAAGGTTATCTATGCCGAATCGTCCGCTTTATATGAGGGAAGCAAAGCTTTTCCGACGTCTGAGTCGCAGGTCGAGCCGGAAAGTTTTTATGCTGCGAGCAAGGCCGCATCGGCATATTTCGCAGAATCTTTCGGAAGGTTTTCAAACGTGCGTTTTACGGCCCTTCGTTATTTTTGTGTTTATGGCCCGCGACAGGATTACAGAAGGACAATCCCGCCGGTGATGAGTGCGTTCATTATAAAACTTTTGAAACACGATAAGCCCGTTATTTACGGTTCAGGCAGAAAAAAAAGGGACTTTGTTTTCATTGATGACGTCAATGATTTTCATATCCGGTGCATTAACGACGCCAAAACTGATGGTCAAACGTTTAATATCGGCTCAGGCAAAAATTACTCAGTCAGTGAGATTTATAAAATGATAGCAGGACTGCTGAACGTTCGGATTGAACCTATTCACAAGCCCGATTTACCCGGCGAAGCACAAGAGACGCTTGCTGATATTACGAATGCCAGGCGGCTCGGATGGATGCCAAAAACGTCAATCACCGACGGCCTTAAAAAAATGATAGATTTCATCAAGGGCGAATTTGAAAAGGGTAATATTAATTAACTTATGAAGGCAATTGTTCTTGCGGCGGGAAAAGGCGAGCGTCTGAAAGGTATTCTCAACAACATACCGAAGCCGATGGCGGAAATTGGCGGAAAACCCATTCTTCAGCACAATATAGAGTGGCTGAAAAAATTCGGCGTCAACGATATTTATGTCAACCTTCATCATTTGCCGGATTGCATAAAGGGTCATTTCGGTGACGGTCGCGGCCTGGATGTAAAGATTACTTATTCTCACGAGCAGCAACTGCTCGGTACGGCCGGCGCGGTAAAGAAAATAGCACGTGAATTCTGGAATGGAAAAAACGATGAGCCGTTTCTCGTCATATACGGAGACAATCTCGTTTCGGATTTTGACCTTGCCAGGATAATGGCTTTTCACAGACAAAAACAGGGTATAGGCATGGTCTGTCTTTGCCGTAAGCCGGAAGAAGTGTTAAAAAGCGGCGTTGCCCTGCTCGACGAAGACGACCGTATTGTAAAATTTATTGAAAAACCATCAGCCGGGCAGATTATAAGCGACCTCGTCAATACGGGAATATACGTTTTTGAGCCGAGAGTCCTCGGATACATAACTGGTGACTGTTGCTGCGATTTCGGCAAGGACGTTTTTGAAAAGGTCATAAATGCTCATGAAAAACTTTTCGGGCTTGTGCTGAACGCCAGGCTATTCGCAATTGATACGCCTGTGCTTTACAAAAAAGTCGTTGATTCGGGGGCTCGTAAATGATCATCACGCGGACTCCTTTCAGGTTTACTTTAGGGGGCGGAGGAACTGATCTGCCCGCC
>CAYLXJ010000186.1:0-5478 GCA_964387385.1 uncultured Pirellulales bacterium | reverse complement strand
CGGCTATCTGCTTTTTGGCATTCAGGTCGTCTTGTTTTTCAATTCTCTTCATTGTTTCCTCGAGCCGGCCGATGATGCAGCCGGCCTCGCTTGTCGCCTTGGCAAATCTAAACGTGTTTAGCCAGTAATCAAAACGCTCGATATTACTTTTGCCCCTGATTTTCTTTCGCAATTTCGCCAATTCGTCAACAAATTCGTATTTTTTCGCTTCCTTGCTCCAGTCGGCCTTATTTACCCTTATAGCCCCCGGGCCATCGACCCATTCCGATGAGCGAGGGATAGTAAGCCCTTTACCATCCTGTTTGGTGAATATCTCAGCAATTTCTTTGGCCGCTTCGGGACCAAACTCCGCCTTTGCCCAGTCGAGGTAAAAATCATTTATCGGCAGATTGCGCAGTTTTTCCGCAGGCACATCCTTCGCCTCTTTGCTCCAGTCGCCCTGCTCCCATGCCGCCTTTGCCAAAGCCGATGCGTTCGGTGCCAAGACCCGCGTTCTCCAGTGAATACCCATAAGGCCCGTGCAACCATATTTCAGTGCATCGACGGCGTCTCTTCGCATTCTTCCGGCCCAAAGCTGAGGCGAGATAATCGCCCCATCATCCTCGAACCACGGTATCGCCCATTTAGGCCTGTCTTGTATCTTTGCGAAGTTCGCTTCTACCGGCGTAAAACCAACCTGACGATTAATGCAGCTAAACGGCATTTCCTTCGGCAAGACGCGGTCAAACTGTGACCTGTCCTTCGGTGGGCCAAGCACCCAGCCGCAGGTCGCTAATGTAAACGGCGAATTGACTGCTTTTGCCGCCTCGACCGCCAAGAGCAGGTCCCGTTCGGTCGCCGCCACCTGCTCATCGTTGACCATGTCCCACGTCCAGCCCTCAGGCGTCCACAGCCAATAGTAATCCAGGGGATATGCCCTTTTTATCCGTTCAAACATCCCCTTATAAACCTCCCTGATTATCTCCGGCTTATTAAAGTCCATACCCTGTTTATGCAGCCGGGATTTAACCGCCTGCGGTATTGTAAGCGGCGTCTCCGTGCCGACGCAGGCCTTGACGTTGAGCGAATGTGCATATTCGAAAACGTTTTTAAAAATCCAACCCGTTCTATCGAACAGCTCGTTACACTGCTGGGGTGTTTTCGGCTGCGGCATCATTCCGAGCATCACCTCCGCGCCGTAATCGTCTCCTTCAAAAAGCATCGATGCGCCGAAATTAAACTCGCTTGTTTTCTTCGGCGCATAGCCCCAGTTGCCGCGAAGCGTATTCTGATAGCAGGCAGGATAGCTGAATTTAACCGTTCCATCCGGCTCAATATCTTTAGAAATCCCAATCCAGACGGTCGGCTCGGCATTAGGGCCTTTCTCGGGATAAGTGTGCAGCGCAAAGAAATTCATCCTCATCCGAGGCAACTGGCTGATTATCGCCTTGTAGTCATCCTCATTCCACCAGTCAGGCCCTTCTGGAAAATCGTGAAACGGATGTATGCCGCGTAACCCGAAAAGAGGGCTTCCCTTATCATTGATATCGGGCAATTCGAAGGGAACTAAGCCATCGGGTATAGTATCGCCGTGAAGATAGAAACGCACGCCGAAATGTTCTATGAACCGATACGCTCCGTAAAGAGTCCCGATATCATCACCGCCTGCAATCAAGACGCTTTTGAATCCATTCTCCGATATCGTTTTTATAAGATACTGCTGAGAAGCAAGAGTATTTTCTTTACTGCTAATCACAATATCATTGGCCATATTATCAGTGCCGTTAGCGATGGTCAGCAGTTGGCCCGTTCGCAAATACAGATACCTCCGTATTTCTTTTGCCGCCAGAAGCTCAAGCTGCGACGGTTTTGCTGAAGTGAGAATGACTACCTGTTTATCACGCTGTGTTTTTGCCTCTGCTTGACCTGAACTTACAATAAGAAATCCGAATACCAGTAACGAAAAAAATCTGCCGGCCATATTTTTTCTCCTTTTATTTAGCTACCTTTGCCAGTGTTTTTCTATTTCTTCAAGAGTTTTGCCTTTCGTCTCGGGCACAAAGAGCGCCACAAACAAAACGAGGACTGCGCACAGGCCGCCATAAACCCAGAAAGGAAACGCACGATTGAATTTCTCGATGAGCCAGGGGTTCTCGTTCATCATAGGAAACGTCTGTGAGACAAAGTAATTCGCTATCCACAGACAGAATGCCGAGACGGACATTGCCCTTCCGCGAATCCGCGTCGGGAAAATTTCCGAAAGTATCACCCACGTAACTGGCCCGACCGATAGGGCGAAACTGGCCATATAACCCAAAATAAAAACGAGAAACCACAATTCCGTCTTCTGGTAGAAAGCCGAAAGCCCCATCGCAAGAAGCGTTATTCCCATACCTCCCGCCCCTATGAGCATCAAGGGCTTGCGACCCAGTTTATCTACCGTCCAGATTGCGATGATTGTAAATATCAGGTTCACCGCTCCGACAACAACCGTCTGAAGAAGCGCGGCATCCATAGTCGTTCCTAATTTCTTAAATATCTCAGGCCCGTAATACAAAAAGACATTTATCCCCGTAACCTGCTGCAACACAGCCAGCACAACGCCGATTATAAGAACAATTCTCATATCCGGATGAAAAAGCTGAGAAATAGAACCGCTCTCGTGAGCGATTGCATCTTTTATCGCGGCCATTTCCGTCTGGGCGTGTAATTGACCGTCAACTCTCGTCAAAATCCTAAGGGCCTGTTCCTCCCGGTTTCGCTTGGTAAGCCATCGCGGGCTTTCTGGCACTAAAAACATAAGCACAAGCAGCATCGCCGCCGGCAGCGACTCCGAACCCATCATCCACCGCCACCCGAAACCAACGTTCCACGCCTCATCGCCTAACTGCGTGATAAAGAAATTTACAAAATAGACAATCAGCATCCCCGACACAATCGCAAACTGATTAACTGAAACCATACGCCCTCGGATTCGCGCGGGGCTTATCTCGGCGATATACATCGGCGAGGTTATCGACGCCGCCCCCACGCCCAGGCCTCCCAGAATTCGATATATGACAAACTCCGCGAGGTTTCTCGGAACAGCCGTGCCTATGGCCGATATGAGAAAAAGGACCGCCGCGATAATCAGCGTCTTTTTTCGCCCAAGCCAGTCGCTCAAAATCCCCGCAAATGCCACCCCGATAACGCAGCCCACCAGCGCCGATGACGCCGCCCAGCCGGTCATATTCGGGTCAAGCTCGAACCGCTTCTGTATAAAACCTATCGCACCCGAAATGACCGCCGTATCGTATCCGAACAGCAACCCTCCCAGCGCCGCCACAATACACACCAGCCAGACGTAAACAGAGCTACCCTGTTCTTTCGATAACTCAAAGACATGTGCTCTCTCATTTTTTTGATAACCGTTATGCTGCATAAGGACCTCGTAATTTGTTCGTATAGGCGGTTCTTATTTCACAATTAAAAATAATAAACGAGTAAAAAACATTATTAAAGCGAGTAAAAACCATGTCCAGAAATATATAGTACTGATTCGTAACTTTTTTGCCCATTTTGCGAGTTCGGGATAGTTAGAACTTCGTTTCTTAATTAATTCATTAAGCTTTTTGTGAAACGTCGAACCAGGGTACCTTTGCCACTCGTAAGACCTTATAATTTTACCTTCTTCTGGAAATTGTCTATATACGTAGTTGAGCAGCCGTATGCTTAAATACATAGCAACGAATGATAAGATAATCCCTAATATCATATATCCAAAAACCAAATAGCCAATTATGTCCATTACCGATAACTCCTCTTCTATAACTCAACCTAAATTACGAGTAGTACATAGTTTTGGCATTGAATCAGATGTCCCTTCCCATCGCCCTGAACATCGCAAGGACGTTTTCGATGGGCGTGCCGCATTGAATATTGTGAATAGGGTTAAAAATAAAACCCTTCTTTTGGCTGAAAATCCTGACGCGCTCTCTGACCTGCTCTTCGACCTCGTCCGGCGTGCCGAAAGGCAGCGTCTGCTGGGTATCGACGCCTCCTCCCCAGAAGACGAGCTGGTCGCCGAACCTGTCAACGAGATTCTGCGGCTCCATACCCGCCGCCGAGCACTGAACGGGATTTAGAATGTCGTAGCCGGCCTCGATGAAGCCGTCGATGAGTGGGGCGCACCCGCCGCAGCAGTGTTTGATTGTCTTCCATTTCGTATTGTTATGAATCCAGTCGTTGACCTTTTTAGCGTAAGGCAGGTAAAGCTCCCTGTAGGCGGCAGGACTGCAGAAAAGCGAGTTCTGGCTCGACAAGTCGGAACCATCCATCCAGACGATGTGAATCCTGTCGCCGACCGCCTGATAGGCGAGCTTGAGGTTTTCAATCGCAATTTCCGCCTGCCTTGCAAACACCTCCTTGATGTAGTTTCTTCGCGTCACCGTGCTGATATACCATTCCTCGATATCGCGTATGCCTTTGGGGTGTTTCAAAAAAGTCGCGGGAACCAGCGCGATATCGCCGAACGCCATCCCCGGAAATCCGCCCACAATCGCAAGGTCCGTATTGTTATACAAATCGCTGGCGTGTTTCTCGTAATGCTTAAGGTCGTCTTCGCTGAGAATTGTAAACTCTTCGAGATTGTCCTCAGGATTTAATTTCGAATCGTCAATCGGCCCCTGGCGGATAAACGCGTCAAAGTAAAATCCCCCTTTCGGCATCCGTCCCGAAGCAGGCACTGACTCATCTCCCCCCGGGTACTGCAGAACATCGCCGTTGGATTCCGGCCTTGTATTGAATTTTCCCGGCACAAGGACGTCGGTCCCGTCGAAAGTCCGCCAGTTTTTCCAGTCGGTGTTCTCAAAGCCGAACATATTGTACCGGGCGGGCAGCATCACAATATCGAGTTCGAGCTTTTCAATCAAATCGAACGCAATTTCACCCAACATCTGATATATATCAACTACTTTTACCCGCTCGTCTTTTTTGGCAATTCCCAGCGCCCTGCGTAGTTTCGATATGACGCTTACCTGCGCCCCGCTGCAGTGAGTCCCTCCCAGATCAACCGGCACACGGTCACCTTTTTGATGATTAAGAACCGCCAGAACCCTCTGTCTGCTGGTCAATCGCTCAGGTGTGTTTTTCGCCGGCTCGACGTTGTCCTTCATAACTTTCCTCTCTGATTTCGGTTTTTTGCAATCAGACGAGTAAAAGGATACCGTAGCCCGCGAAATTGTCAATTTTGAACTGCCGTTTTGTTTAGCTTATCTTTTTGTTCATCCAATTCAAAAAATGGGCTAATCGCACGTTTTAGCAGGCCGCGGCAGTGAGTGATTACAAGCCCGTAATTTGTAATGGGAACGTTCGCTGAATCGGCTTTGTTAATCCGTGAGAGCATCTCCCTGCGATTGAACACGCACGCCCCGCAGTGAATAATTAATTTGTATCCGCTAATGTCTTCGGGGAAATCTCTACCTGCCAGTACATCGATTTGTAATTGCCCCCCTGCCGCTT
>CAYLXJ010000185.1:0-5495 GCA_964387385.1 uncultured Pirellulales bacterium | reverse complement strand
CGCCTGGTGCAGCGGAGCAGACAGAGACCGCGACGGCAATGTGCAGGTTGATGATTTGGCGGCATTTGCCGAGTGGTGGCTCTATGGTTCTGAGTAGAAAAAAGACGCATATATTTCTGTAATTCGCGGGAGATCCCGCACGAAAAACGTGCAGATGAATAAAAACAGGGGCTTCACACTGGTCGAGCTTTTAGTGGTAATCGCCGTAATTGCTCTGTTGATGGCCATACTGCTTCCGGCACTGCAAAAAGCCAAAGTACAGGCGAAAAAGATTATCTGCGCCAACAATTTGAAGCAGATAAATATAGGTCTGAACATATTCGCCAACGCAAACGGCGGATTATTGCCCCTCAATCAAGGCGGATTCTGGCTTTGGGATATTGCGTACAGCACCACGGACTTCATAATCAAAACCGGCGGCGAAAGAGTCACTTTCTATTGCCCCGCCGATTCTTCCAAGAAGCCCGATATGGCAATATTGTGGCAATTTAGCCAGAACCTGCCGTGCAATGCAAGGTCCGGAGACACACCTGAGCCGGGCACCAATCGCAATAGTAACTACAGAGTTACAGGATACTTCTGGCTGATGGACACACAACAAGGCAGGTCTCCGCGCCCGGCGGGAACCCCCCAAAAGAACTGGGTCAAGAGCACGGGCGTTAAGCAGCCGTCAGTTACTGAACTTGTTACGGATGCAACGCTCAGCACTGCGAACAGTGCCGAGACGGCAAGCTTTGACAGAGTGGCGGGCGGTTTATATGGGATGTGCGGCTTATATGACCGCACCAACCACATGAACGGCACCAGGCCCGACGGCGGCAACATTCTTTTTGTAGATGGTCATACTCAATGGCGCCCGTTCGGCGAGATGCAGATGCGGTATACCGTCCCTCCATATCATTGGTGGTAATGTAACAGCGGAACAGACAGCGTTCCTTTATCTACTTTTATAGCCGTAGTAGGCCGATTCGTAATGTTTTCGGAAGTAATGTTTATCCAAAAGCGCCTGACTGATTTGCCGCTGGTCCGGATTTATTAATAACGAGAATTCCGTGGACACCATACTTCCGCAATTCCGTCTGCAATTCCAGAAACGCACGGTTCAGCGGTGCAGACCTGACTCGCAACGGCTCGGTTTTGTCCGATGATTTGATGCAGTTTATCGAGGACATGCGGCTTTATGGCTCTGAGTGGCAAAACAGACGCATTCATTATAAAACGGCTGTCTTCATATCTCTTTTGGTCAGGATAAAAGGCATCACAAGAAGCGATATACCAAATTTACCCCACTTTGCCGTTTATATACGTTGTCTTATAAATTGTCCTATTTTTCGAGTAACGTTTAGTAACTTATCGTGTAGGCAAAGTAACGTATCGTAAGAGTTAATTCTTTATCAAAAAAAGGACTTGTGTCATAAGTGCTTGTTTTATAATATGTTACAAAAGAGGGCGGTTCGAATCCCGCCCTCTCCGTTGATTTTTTAACCGATTGCTTAAGTGCTTAATATGTTTCTTGTTTATTGAGCCGGCTAAAGCGATATATGACTAAAGCATTATACCGAACTATTAAATTCTGTGGTCTTCGCGGACGATGGAACGGTAGCCGCCGTCGCGACTGCGGCTCCAGTTTTTCGGGGGTTTTATTGCTTTTAGCCGGTCGAGTTGGCCGATGGCTTTGAGACGCTGGTAAATGAGCTGCCAGGCGCATTGACGTTCGGGATTGACTTCACAGCGGTCTTCTCGCGAACCGCCGCAGGGGCCATTAAGCATACGTTTGGCACAGCGAGTAACAGGGCAAATGCCGCCGTACTGATGAAGAAGACATTCACCGCAGGCAGCACATTTCTCTGTCCAGACGCCTCTCCCTTCGAGGATGCCGATGAAGGTCGTATCGATGCCGGCGTAAATGGGCTTGTTAGCGTAACGTTCGGCGAGCGCCTGGACGCCCGCGCCGCAGCCAAGCGAAAGAACCGCATCGCTTTTCTCAATTGCTTCGGCTGCCTGTTCGAGGAAAACGTTGTCGCACTGGCGCTCGATTGTCAATTCCTCGACCGCAAGCGCCAGACCTTTGAGTTTTGCCGACATCCGCAGTGCCGAGGCGATTATGCTGACCTCGCGCTGTCCGCCGGCGAGGCAGACGGTAACACAGGTGCCGCAGCCGAGGACGAGGATTTTTTTGTGGTTCTTTACTATTTCAAGCAGGTCGGGTATATTTTTTCTTTGAGCAACAATCATCAGCAATGCTCCTTCTTTAACGAGCTGTTATTTTTCAGCGGGCTTGGGCCCAGTTTGCGAACTGTTTCCACCATATCGGTAATAATGTCGGCCAGAGGCCTGCCCATTGCGGCCGAGACGTTGACCATCCGCAGACGTTCCTTTTCCAATCCGATTTCTTCGAGCATTTCTCTTGTGTAATTTACGCGGCGTTTAGCACAGAGGTTGCCTTCGACGAAGTGGCAGCCGCCTTCGAGGCAGCCGGCTACAAGCACTCCGTCGGCGCCGTTTTCAAGCGCCTTCATTAAATACTCGGTTTCAAGCCGGCCTGTGCAGGGCGTGCGGATTATGCGCACGTTCGGCGGATACTGGATACGCATTGACCCCGCCAGGTCTGCCGACGAATACGCGCAGTAGTGGCAGCAGAAGGCGAGTATTTTAGGTTCGAATATTTCTGATTTCATAGCTTATACTTTTTCCTTAACCTTTACCTCTGCGGTCGTTCCCGCAAATATTTCGCCGTTTCCGGCGTCGAACAGTTGCCGAATCATCACGTTGAACTGGTCGGTCTCGAAATGATGAAGCTGTATGGCTCTTGCCGGACATTCCGATGCGCAAATACCGCAGCCCATACATTTTGCGGCCTCGATTTGCCCCTTGCCGTCCTTGTTGCAGAACGGCGCTGAATACGGGCAGACAGTAACGCAGGTCATACAGGAGATACATTTCTGCTGGTCAACATACGAGACCTGTGCGCTTACGTCCAGGTGGGTTTTGGAAAGCACCGTGGCCGCACGAGCGGCGGCGGCGCGGGCCTGCGAAATATTCTCGTCGATAAACTTCGGCGAATGCGCAAGGCCGCACAGGAAAATGCCCTCGGTGGTGAAATCCACAGGGCGCAGTTTCATATGCGCTTCGACGTAGAAACCATCGGCGTTGAGCGGAACTTTTAGCATATCCGAAATGCGCTTATTGTTTTCCTTGTCTGCCTCGACACCGGTACTCAGGACGACATTATCGGCTTCGATTTCAATCGGCTCAGGCAGGTCGGGGCTTTCGAGCGCTACAACCAGACCTTTATTGTTAATGACCTGCGGCGTGTTATCTGCTGTATAGCGTATAAATACTACTCCTGCTTCGCGGGCCTGTTTGTAATATGTTTCCCTGAAGCCGTAAGTCCTGACGTCCCGGTAAAGCACGTAAACATTTGCGCTCGGGTCGTGTTTTTTGATTTCAATGGCGTTTTTGACTGCCATCGAGCAGCAGATTCGGCTGCAATAAGGATGCTCCTCATCGCGCGAGCCGACGCACTGAATCATAACAACATTTTGCCCCTTCGTAGGATACGTCTTATCGTGCAATTGTTTTTCCAACTCTGCTTGCGTCAAAACATGGTCGGCCTTGCCATACATAAATTCGCTTGTCCGGGCCTTTCTCGCGCCGGTAGCAACAATTATCGCACCGCCCGTTATGTCGGTTTTCAAACCGTCTCTGGCGATGGTAATTTTAAACTTGCCTATGTGGCCCGTAATGCCGGCGATTTCGGTTTCGAGATATATGTCAATATTAGGATGTTTTTCGACTTTGCTTATAAGGGTCTTTGTGAACTCAGGAATTGTGTCGTGCTCGAAGGTGTGATAAATGTCGTGAAGTGTTCCGCCGAGACGGTTTTCCCTCTCGACGAGGCGTATTTTGAAACCCTGGTCGGCCAGGGCAAGCGCGGCGGTCATACCGCTGAGCCCGCCGCCGATTACAATACCCGCCTGGTCAACTTTCAGAGTGCCGCTTTCGAGGGGCACAAGTAAATGCGCCCTGGCGATTGCCATTTTTACCAGCTCGGTCGCTTTTTCTGTGGCCGACTGCGGGACTTTGGAATGAACCCAGGAGCACTGGTCGCGTATGTTGGCCATTTCGAACAGGTATGGGTTGAGGCCCGCCTCGCGCAGCGTCTCGCGGAATAGCGGCTCGTGTGTTCGCGGGGTGCAGGAAGCGACAACGATGCGATTAAGCCGATGTTCGTGTATCATATCCTTGATGTTCGACAAGCTCGTATCAGAGCAGGTAAACATCGTATGGGACGCGAAAACCACGCCGGGCTGATTTTCGATATTTTTAACAACCTGCTCGACGTCCACTACCGAGCCGATATTCATTCCGCAGTGGCATACAAACACGCCTATTCGCGGTTTTTCATCTGTAACATCGTGCTCAGTCGGGTAGCTCTTTTTGGTTATAAAGGTGTTGCGGGCAGGCGCCAGCAGCTCCATCGCCATCGAGGCGGCGGCGCTTGCCTGGGTTACCGTTTCCGGAATGTCCTTCGGTTCCTGGAACGCACCGCCTACAAATACGCCCGGAACTGAAGTTGACAATGGCGATAATCTGTCCGTTCTGCAGAAACCAAAATCGTTGAGTTTTATATCGAGCCGTGTCGCAAGCTCTGCAATGGAAGCGGGCGGCTCCATTCCAACTGACAGCACTACAAGGTCAAAATCCTGATGTGCAATCTGGTTATTCTCATCTAAGAAATTCAGGCGAAGGTCATTGCTGCCGGGTAATTGAATTACCCGCGATGGGATGCTTTTGATGTAGTGTATGTTTTTCTGGGCTTTGGCCCGCTCGTAATACTGGTCGAAATCCTTTCCGAAGGCCCGAATATCAATATAAAAGATGGTCGAATCGAGCCCATCGACGTGGTCGCCTGCGACGAGGGCCTGCTTGGTCGCCATCATACAGCAAATCGAGGAACAGTAATCGTTGGAGCAATTCGAGTCGCGTGAGCCGACGCACTGAATCCAGGCGATGCGTCTTGCGGGACGGCCGTCGGACATGCGTATAAGATGACCTTCGAAAGGTCCGGCGGCGGAAAGCATCCGCTCGAACTGGACGCTCGTAACGACATTAGAATATCGCCCGAAACCAAATTCGCCTTTCCGCGTTGCGTCAAATTCCTCAAAGCCGGGTGTAAGCAGGGCTGCACCTACCTCAAGCTTGACAGTCCGCTCTTTCATAGCGTGGTCGATTGCCTTCTGCTCGCACTTTTCCACGCACTGGTTGCATTCCGAGCAAAGGGCACAATTCAGGCATCGCTCGGCCTCCGCAATGGCCTGCTCTTCGGTAAGTCCTTTTTCGACCTCATCGAAATTTCTAAGCCGGTTTGCAGGCGACAGTTCATCAGTCATGGGCCGGTTTCTTCTTTCAACTTTTTCCGTCTCGGGCACGGGCAATCGTCTCGACGCCGACCCCGAAGATTACGAAAACTCTCTGGCGTGGCTGGAGAAATA
>CAYLXJ010000184.1:0-5496 GCA_964387385.1 uncultured Pirellulales bacterium | reverse complement strand
AGTTTTTATAGGGAGGGTGTATCCCCACTATTATCGCCGTATCCTGCGAATCGTTAAGTCCTAAAACTACAATAAGTTATCGACCTTTGCCGCAAGATTCTTGACGTGTTCCAGCGAGGTATTGAACGCAGAACGCTCATCGGCGTTCAATTTCAGCTCAACAACACTCTCAACCCCCTCTTTACCGAGAACAACGGGAACGCCCACAAAATACCCGCCGGCGTCATACTCCCGCTGACAATACGCACAACAAGGCATTACTGACTTACTATCGCTGAGAATCGCCTCTGCCATTTTGACCACCCCGGCAGCCGGGGCATAATAAGCGCTTGAGCCGAGCAAGTCAACGATTTCGATACCGCCTTTTCTTGCCCGCTCAATTAATCGGTTTATTACCGTAACGTCCAATAATTCCGTGATTGGCACACCTGAAACCGTGGTAAATCTCGGCAGCGGGACCATATCGTCGCCGTGTCCGCCCATCAGTATCCCGCGAACGTCCTCACAGCTTACGCCCAGTTCCGCCGCGACAAAATGACTGAACCTGCCCACGTCCAGAACGCCTGCCATACCCATTACCCTGCTTTTAGCAAACCCGGTTATCTTGGCTGTCACATATACCATCGCGTCGAGCGGGTTCGATACCACAATAACAATGCTGTCAGGGCAGTATTTTTTGACGTTTTCGCTAACCTGTTTGACAATTTCGACGTTTTTGGCGAGCAGGTCATCCCTGCTCATACCGGGCTTCCGTGCCAGGCCGCTTGTAATAATGACAAGGTTGCTTTCCTTAGTTTCAGCCCAGTCGGTTGTTCCGGTTATTTTTCCTGAATAGCCCTGAATGGGTCCTGCCTCGGCCATATCGAGCGCTTTGCCCTGGGCCAATCCCTTGACAATATCAATCAGGACAATATCGCCGAGTTTGCGGCCGGCCGCGATATGCGCCGTCGTCGCCCCGACGTTTCCCGCACCGACTATTGTTATCCTATTGCAGTTCACAATATACTCCTTTGTTTTTTTTTTCAAAATTTTTTTAATAATTGTATGGTTGCGCTGTTCGGTTGCGGTTACGCGGCTCGTCTCGCCTAACGTCAATCGGTTGCGTCGTTGGCTTGCGTTCACCGAATCTGTCCCACGCGAGAGCTAAATTGTAACACTGACGACTAATCTTGTCGTACGTATCTATCAATCGTTCGCAAACTTTTACATCTACGGGCGGGGCGTATAAATCTCTGGTCTGTGTTAAAGAAACCGCTGTCTCGTTTGACTCCGTCATCGCGTCATCGAGATATTTTTGAAAACCCTTTTTCTGATGGCGTTTTGAGTGACCTTCGGCTATCAGGCGCGGAACAGCTTTAGTTGAACGCCTTAACTGGTCGGTTAAATCATATTTTTCTTCAACCGGCAGCAACGGCAAAATATGTTTAAACACCTCAAGCATTGCCTGATAGGCCAATCGGTAAACGTCTAAATCTTTATAGTTTCTGATTGGTTTTCTATCTTCCATAATGCTTTGCTATCCATAGCCGTTATCAAATTACAAATCGAAGATTATACAAAATGAACTGCTTGATGATAACGAAAATTCCGGAAGGCGACCCGGAATCGGCTGCGTCGAATGTCCTGCGAGGTCTCATACGCGACCGTCTGACGATGGACGCAACGAGCCGCGTAACCGCAACCGATTAACGTAACCACTAAAGTAATTGTATTCTATCGGCATCTTATTAACTGGTTTGCGTCGTATTTTAAATTTGGTATGCAGGTTTTTATATCTGCGATGAAACGCAGGCCGTCTTTCCAGTAGCCCGCTGTCGGTTTGAGCGTCTCGTTAAAGCCCCTGAAATAGCGGTTGATGTTATCGACAAGGACTTCCCGCAGGTATTTACTCGCCATCGAGGCAAGGGCAACGGGCAGGTATTTGCCGTCAGCGCCGACAATAAAATGCAACCTGATTTGTCTGCCAAATTTTGTCGCAGATACTGCTGGTTGCGTAGTTCGTAAATCGGTTGCGCTGCTCGTTACGTCAATCGTCTGTCGGTTGCGTGATAGTGACGATTTACGTTCGACGCAACCGTTACGAGCCGCGCAACCGCAACCGTTTGACGCAACCCCATTCTTTTCGGTCAGCTCATAGCTGCTTCTATTGTTGTCCTCGTGAATGACGCGCAGGTCCAAATCGGGAAACATAAGCTGTAATTCGCGGCGATAATGAGAGCGCCCGCCCTGGCGGTCTATGACGATTTCCAAATCATCGCCCGCGAATTGCTGAATCGTCCACTGAATCAATTCCGCGACGGCGGTAAAAAGCACCTTGGCCTTATTCTTAACAGCCGAGACCATCTTGTTGTAGTAAGCGACTTCGAGACACCGGCTTTTGAGGCCCAGCAATTCGATATTCTGTTTAGCGAGGTCCGCTTTTAACATCGATGCGCCGATTGAAATGTCCGCGGAGCGGCACGGGCTTCCAGCCCGTGAAGACACGGCCAAGATGGCCGTGCCACCTAAATCTTCACCATCCAGCAAGTAATTATCAATCTGCTTATACCACGGGTATTCGTGCAGGTGTTCGAGGCAATCAGGACACAACGATAAAACGAGGTCTGTCAGTGTGTTTGGCGAGCTGCCGAGATGCTTGAGGACTGCCAAAACCGTCCTTCGCAGGTGTTTAATTCCAAGCGACCTGCTGAACGCCTTTTTGCTGTCAACGACGAGCAATCGCCCTTTAAGACCTGCACGTTTGTCTGAAACGCTCGCCTGTAAGATTTGCCACAAGTCGGCCCATACGAGATTTTTAGGCACCCGCAAGACGCTCGACGAAACGACCAGCGGGCCTAATATCGGCCCGAAACCCGCCTCATCTATCCCTGCCAGTATCGCCATCCGTGGATTCCTTTCGGTTGCGTTTATCGTCCTTCGGTTACGCAACTCGTATAGGTTGCGTCAAACGTTAATCGTCTTTAAGGCGTAACCGTTTGACGTTTTTTTACAATTTCTCGTATTTCGCAATCGCTCGGTACATACCGTTTATTCGTTTGCCCTCGACCATCACCGGGGCGTATTTGTCGTTTCTGGGCTGCAGACGGACGACATTGTTCTCATCTAAAAACACGCGCTTGAAAGCGGTCTCGTGCGGCTCGGCGAACCTGATGAAACAATCGTCGCCGCTTTTGACTTCCACCTGAGGCGAGAATATGACGATGTCGCCCTCTTTGAAATTCGGCTCCATCGAGTCGCCGACGACGCGCACCGCAAAGGCCTGCGGGTCGTGCAGGTCGGGGCAGCGAACGTAATCATCGGCGACGCCTACCGGATAATCAAGGTCGTCAAAATCGGCGGGGTAGCCGGCCTGCACCCTGTTGATAATCGGCACAAGGCGACCCGGTGAAATCGTCGTTTCGACATTGCCCGTTCCTTCCGGCGAGCCGGGACCCTGCTTAATCATCTGCTCAAGCTGTTTCAATTTGTCCCCGTCCCCTGATGCGAGGACGTCCTTGACGATGCCGCGCAATTTCTCGTTTTCCGCAATCGCCCGCTCGAACTTTTCCCTGACGTCCGTTGACATGCGCTCCATATGGGCCGTAAGTAAAAGCTCGCCCGTGTTGAACTTCAAAACCCTTTCGAGCTTCGTGAGCAATTCATCGGAAGGCGGATTTGTAACCCTGCCCGTCTCTATCGTCGATAGATACGGCTTGGAAAATCCCACCTTGGCGCTGACCTCATCCAAAGTCAAATCCATCTCCTTACGCCTTTTTTTTAATATCTCACCGAGCGACATAGCTTTTCCTTTCGATTTTAATGAACTATCACTAACCCCAATAATTCTATACCTGCCAAACTAACCTGCAAGGTTTTTTTTAATTTTTTTTCGTTATAAGTTTAGATGGCCACTGAACTTAAAAAAAATGTTAAATATTAATCAAAATTTTTGCTTGACAGCCCCGCCCGATTATTGTTTGATATTCGCTGAATAATAAGATGTTTATAGTTGTTAGATTAACTATTCATTGAATTGTACGCTAAAAAACGGGGTTTTTGGTCAAGGGAAAGGCGGAATGTGTTATGGCGGAAGAAAGAAAAATTGTCGCGGTGTATCAGTACAAAGATGAGAAAGGAGAAGTGGTTTATGAAATTTACAGGACAGAGCCGAAAGGATTTGGCGCGCGAAGACCGGACGGAAAGGGTGGACATATCTATAATTTATCCGGCGTCGAACCGCTGCCGTATCGCATCGACGAAATCCAGAAGCTGCCGTATGGCGAGATTATCTTCGCCTGCGAAGGCGAAAAAGACGCAAACGCGCTGTGGGCGCTCGGAATCCCCGCAACGACAAATCACGGAGGCGCCGGAAAATGGACCGACAAACAAAGCGCATATCTGCGAGGGCGACATGTTGGAATTCTGCCGGACAATGATGAAGCTGGACGCAAGGGAGCGAAGATTGCTGCTGAATCGCTTTACAATGTTAATGCACCTACAGACATCGGGACAGCGCCGGAATATCGGCCTCGAATAAAAATCGTGAATCTTCCCAACCTGCCGCCGAAAGGCGACGTGAGCGACTGGCTCGACGCAGGCAACGACCCGCGATTGCTTTACAGAATGTTTGACGAGGCAAAGGATTATGAGCCGGAGGAAAAGTGGACCAAAAAAGCAGAGGTAGTATCTATGGACGAAGTGGAGGAAAAGGATATTGAATATGTCTGGCCGAAACGCTTCCCGACCGGAATGATCTCGCTGGTCGCAGGCGACCCCGGGATGGGAAAGTCAGGCCTGACTTTGTATATCGCTGCGACAGTCAGCCGAGGAGGAGAGTTTGCCGACGGAAGCAAGGCCCCGCTCGGCTCGGTGGTCCTTATAAGCGTCGAGAACAATCTGGCAACCGTTGTCGTCAAGCGGCTCAAAAAAATGGATGCAGACCTCAGTAAAATCAAGGCGCTGCGTGGAATTCTGATAAAGGACGACAATGGCGAGGTAATCAGCGACAATTTTAATCTGCTGCGGGACACCGGTGAGCTGGAAAAAGTGATAAAAAGCGTCCCCGACTGCAAACTTGTCATTATAGACCCCCTGAGCGATTATTTCGGCAACGCCGACACGCACAGGGACGCCGTCGTCCGCAGGGTGCTGTCGCGTTTGAGCGTCCTTGCCGAGCGATGCAATGTCGCGATTGTAGGCGTTATGCATCTCAACAAGGGAAATTTCAACAAGGCATCCTACCGTCTCAACGGCTCCATCGGCTTTCTGGGTACTGCGCGTATGGTCTGGGGGGTAACGCCGGACCCGGACAATCCGGAGTCATCGAGGAGAATTCTTTCGCATATGAAAACAAATATCGGTGAAAAAATTGTCTCCCTGGCTTTCTCAATCGAAGGCGAGCGGGTGGTTTTTGAGCAGGGGACCGTCGATATATCAGCCGAACAGGCCTTCGCTCAGCAGGACGGCATCGAAGCCCCGCAACGAAAACGCTGCGTCGATTGGCTTAAGGAAATCTTA
>CAYLXJ010000183.1:0-5508 GCA_964387385.1 uncultured Pirellulales bacterium | reverse complement strand
CCGAGACGCTCGATTACGCAATCAATTGTCTGCTTCACGCTATTGACGTTGACCCCTGCGATGCCAACGCACACTATTATCTCGGATTAGCGAACGCGATGAACGGCCGGCTCGATGACGCCGCCGAATTTTTCACCCAGACATTGGAAATCAATCCGCAGCATGTTTTGGCGATTCGCGATTTGGCCTGCGCTTATATCGGGATGCACAGGCCTAATGAGGCGGTCAAGGTTCTCGAAAGCGGCTCACTGCAGGTCGGCGACCACCCCGAACTCAAACAAATCCGCCGCAAAGTCCGCCGCGCTCAAATTGCCCGTCAATTGGCCAATATTTTCAGTAAAAAGTAGAAAACGGGGCAAACCACTTTTTCATTTCTCGGCCAATAGCGCCAACAAAACTACAGAGAGGGCGGAACCCAGGACGTAAAAAGGAAACTGCAGCCAGACAAAGTCAGTGCCGATAAGCGCCATACCGATTAAGGTCGCCCGAAATCTTTCAAGAATCGGCGCATCCCAAAGCTGGAGAAATTCCAGAACGCAGGTAAGCAAAAATACCATAAGCGGGATTTTCACAATGCAGGTCCTGCGAGGCCAAAAGAAAAAAAGGAAAAGACACCATATAATTTCATAGACGGCGCCGGAGATATAAAACCTGACCCATTTTTCGCCCCAGCCGCGATAATAACGCCACATCAAAAAACCCAGCAGGACTGCAACAGCAAGGCAGATTAAAATCCTGGCTCGAGCTTTTGTGAGTATCATAGAAACGTTCTTACGCTATTTTGACGCGGCCCATTCCACGGCGTTGAGCATAATTCTGCGGACATTAGGGTCGTAAAAGACAGGATTGGTCTCGTGGCCGGGCTGGAAATAAAACACCTTGCCTTTGCCGATTTGCCAGGTCAGGCCTTGTCTGCTTGTGTCGGTGCCTCCTTTATCCAGAGTGTACGTTCCCTCGAATACCACGGCCGTCGGCTCAGGCACCGCGTATGGCTCGCTGTATCGCTCATTGTGAACGATTGTAAATTCCTTGACTTCCTTTGCAATCGGATGGTTCGGGTCCTTGACGGTAATACTCAGCGTGTTTGAATCGCTGAGGTATGCTCCCCAGGAGCAGGGGCTGCCCATAAGTTTTATGTTGGGCCTGGCGAAATGCGAGGAGTGGAGTGAAATGAAGCCCATACCGCTGTCTTTTACCCGATTGACAATTTTATTTACCAGCGCATCGGGGACCTGGTTATGTTTCCTGTGCCCCCACCATATTAAAACGTCGGCCCTGTTCAAAAGCTCATCCGGCAGGCCTTGGTTTGGGTCTGAAAGGCGTGCCTCAACGACTTCCCAATCCTTTAATTCTTTCAAACCCTCGGCGATTGCGCCGCAAATATCGTTTGGATAAACGTTTTTCGGCGCAGTGCCTTCAGACCACACAACAACACATAGTTTTGCCTGCTCTTTTTCAGTTTGTGCAAAGCTCATACTCAAAACCAGACCTGTAATTGCGGCTGTAGCACACAGGATAAATGCTCGGCGTTTCGAAATGACCATTACCTTCTCCTTTTCTTCAGGTTTTTGCGGTTTTTGGATCGCAACTTTTCATAATTTACTTTAATTAAAAGCCAACGGTGGGATTCGAACCCACAACCTCCGGTTTACAAAACCGGAGCTCTGCCGTTGAGCTACGTTGGCATTGTCTATTTTCTGGCCTTTTTCATCGCCAATGCGATTTTCAATTCCAGCCGCGTCCGATGTAGTCCTATGTTTTCCGGTCTCACGCGCCAAGCAAGACGCCAAGACATTTTCGTCGTCTGTGCCTGTTTTTACTGCTTGCTGTGATTGACTGCTCGGCAAGGACAAATCAGGCAGCGATTCCACCGCCTGCGTTTCTTGCCCTGATAGAGTATGCGTATAACGGCTCAAAGTCAAGTTTATATCGCTGTGCCTCATAATCGACTGCGCAACTTTCGGATGAACACCGGCACAAGCCAATAAAGACCCTGTGGTGTGCCGGAGCGAATGAAAGTCCGCATACCGCCCCGATTCGTCAACGTAGGCGATACCAGCGGCCTCTAAATCCGCCTTAAACATCTTTGCAGGTTTCTCCGGCATATTAAACGCAAGCGCCGACGGCAGCTTGTTCTTGAAAAATTCCCGCAGCTTATTTGCTGTATCAGGTCTCAAAGGTAATACGTCTCGGCGCCTGTGCTTGGAATAAGCCGCTTCGACAACAACAGAACAATTATCAAAATCGAATGACGATACTTTCAGGGTTCGCAATTCGTTTGCACGCAGGCCGGTTTCGACGGCAAGCTGATAAAGCATAGCTCGTTCTTGCCCTGTCATTGCGAAACGCTCCGGCTGCGTTGTCGCGGTTTCTAACAGTAGCCGTATTTCGTCAGGTGATAATGCCCGCCTGTCGTGTCGTCTGTCGGTTCGCACGTTAAGCCCCTTTAAGTGCTGCACAGGCGATTCCGAAGCGCGCCTGTCCTGCACCATCCACCGGCAAAATTCTTTCAGGGCTTGCAGATAGAAATTAAACGTCTGGGCGCTTATGCCCTTTTTGACGCTGCCTGTCTCATCTTTTGTCGTTTCCCTCAATCCGGCAAGGTATCGCTGCACCTTGCTTGCCGATAAATCCATCCAGTAGAAAAACTTGCAGCCCTCGATTGTCCGCCTTGCCCTCGATACGACAAGCGAAACGTGGTCAGGGGTGTTGCCTTTAGCGATTAGGAATTTCTCAAAATCGGTAAGGTGTTCGGATAACGGCTTTCCGCCGCTTGCCCGCTCCGCGTCCAATAAACCGATTTCAACAAACCTTTGGCGTAATGTTTGCGGTGTCTGCGAAAGCCAACGGCATAAGGCGGGATTCAGGGGTTCGCCAGCCCCCCGACATTCAATCAGTTTTTTTATCTGCTGGCCAAGCGCCTCCGTTGCCGATTTATCGACAAACCCAGGGAAACGCCGGACGGTCTGTAAGTGGTCTCTCAATTCGATATACCACTTGCTGGCCTGCCTTTTCTGGCCGTCCCTATCTCTGTATGATGTTCTGAAAACTCTCATATCTCACCTTGCCTTTCGTTTCGGCTTCTTCGGCTTAATTTCAAGCCACAGCACCTTCATCAGTTCGGACGCAACCTCTGTTCGGGCGTCCGTAGTGCCGGTTAAAAAGTCGTATATCGTTTGACGGGGGATTTTGTCTTTGAGCTTTACCGATAGCTGGTTTGCGTTCAGCTTTAGCTCAATCATTCGCTCTATAATCGCTTTTCTAATCATTGTCATAAATGACACTATACGGTATTTCGGATAAGTGTCAAGCCCTTAATTCAAAAAAATCAAATAATTTTCGCTTTTTTTGAAAATTCCACCGCCGCCTTGCCCTTGCCCGCTCAATAGGCGGGCTGCGGCGGCTGGTCTTATCAACAGGACACGTCTTTTCGTATTCGCTGCTCTCATTCTCATTTCCTCAAAACTCACCGCACTAAAAAACGAACAATCTCAAATACGGGTGGTGGTATCTATAGAACGTTGTTGCCGGACAACATAGCGTTAAAATAGGCAAGATTGAAACGTAAATCGTTTTCCCAACAAGTGTTATTCTCATTTTTCCGCTTCTCCGCTATGTTGCAGTATCAACACGGCTTTGCTGCCCTTTTGCGTCGCTGTGTTGTCCTGTAACAGTTGAGCTATGTTGTCCCGTAACATTTGATTTTTTCTTACAGTTCCGGCCAAACTTGTTTCCCTTCTTAAAGCCCCTGCCCATCGGCTGCCCTTTGGGTCTTGGTCTTGGTGGTTTATATTCGTTTGCCCCGTATAAGCGCCACCTGTCGCTAATCTCATAAAGATTTTGAGAACGATACAGCCCTGCGCCGCTTTCGGCTATATCAATCAAACCCTTTTCACGAAGCTCATCAATCGCGTTTCTAAATGCAGAGCAAGATATGCCGTATTTGGTTTTGGCTTCTCGATAGGAAAAAGTAATTTGGCCGTTGTTTGCAATATCCCATTGCTCTTTGCCTTTGCGTCCGACCTCTACCCATTGACGTTTAGTCATAAAAATCCCGAACACAAAGTAAGCTGTGGGTGTTTTCAGTGAATGATAAGCTAACGACTCTAACAACGTCCTCTCAAACCAGATATTTTTCCCTTTACTGCTCATACTCCTACTCTGATACCCCCTGCGTTGAGTTTGTCGATTCTACGGCCTCAAACCCCCGCAAAAGAGGGGTTTGGCGCGATTGTCGATTTCCTCTTAACCGTTTCTGATATGGCCGATAGCAGAACAATGGGCAACCGGTATCTGTGCAGCTCGTGATTTCATCCCGTTCATAGCCGACGCACTCCAGACATTGCGCCTTAATCGCCTGCCGCGGACTTGCTTTGCCGGACAAGGCGCGTTCGTAACCATCCTGATAAAGTTTTGGTATTCCGGTTCTGTTCATTTCTGATTCTCCTGAATTTCTATCCATTGCTGACGTGTCGGCAACAAGCCGGTTTTCGGATTCCGCGCCGATAGCCACGCCCGCAGCTCATCAACAGACCAGCGGACGCAGCCGCCCAGGGATACCGGCAAGGGTAAAAGACCGGCGCTGTGCATCGCGTAAAGCTTGCTGCGGGAAATTCCTAAAAGTCGCGCTGCTTCGACGGCGGAAAGCAATAGCAACACAATAGTAGTTTGCTGGTCAGCGTTGCTCACAGGTGTTCTCCTCAACGCCGGATAATTGCTTTCCTACTTTGCTTTGCAATTCACGCAAAAAGAGGCGCTCATTAAACAAAACGGCGTCCCCTGCCATTAAGCAGGACAATCGACCGCTTTTGGCCTCTTGTTCGAGCCAATGTGCCGGTAACTTGTATTTCCGCGCCGCATACCGTAATGGCATTAAACTTTTGTCCATAATCACCCATAGAGAGAATCGCTTGAGCGATTATGGATTTTGTATGTGGATTTTAAAAAAAAGGGGGTTGTTAAATGATAATGCACAAAAAATTATTTAACAATTTTATTAAAATCGCTTTTATGTCGCTCGTTGTCGCTTCTGATATGTTCTTCTTATAGCGGCTTGGCCGCTGTTTAATACCTTTACGCTGGGCGATAGTTTATATCCGTCTCCCATTGATATAATCAGTTTCCTCAAATTGTCTTTACCGACTTTGCGCCTCAACTGGTCGATATTATTTTTATTATTCTGTGACCCTTCAAACATCGGCACGAGCCGGTCTATCTTTGAAGCGGTTACAAGGTCTTTTATAAAATTCCAAACCCGTTCGCTCGTTATCGTGATTAACTTTGCGCCGATTGTTATTGTTCGGGTAACAATATCTAACGATATGTATTCCAAATCGCTTTCTGTCCCTGCTAACTTCAATGCCTGATTGCAGACGTTATCAATTTTACGGTATCCTACTATCGGGTCTTCAATACTATTTGGCAGTTTATCAGAAAATTGCGGATGGTCTCTGAATACCTCGCAAGCCCATCTCAGGTCGGTTATATAGGAATCTCGATAAAATTTTG
>CAYLXJ010000182.1:0-5530 GCA_964387385.1 uncultured Pirellulales bacterium | reverse complement strand
AATGAACCGAACAAAGCGTCCGAACAATTCAAAAAGCTTGTTTCTCTGTCGGGCAAGCCCGAGCTTGAGGCCGACGAGACGACACAAAAACGTGCGACGGTGTATTTATTTGATATTGCTCTGGAAAAGAAGGACTGGGCAACCGCTGAGAAGCTCGCAGAAACAGCCAAGCGGGGGAATTTCGACGAGTGCTCCGGAGAGTTCTTCGCAGCAAGAGTTGCCCTTGCGAGGGATCAGTATGAAAAGGCCCTTGCAAGCATAGAAAACGCTCTGGCACAGAGGCCCGTTTTCGGGTATGGATATCTTCTCCGCTCCCGCATAAATGCCGCACTCGGCAAAGATGCTGCGTCTCTTTCCGACATACAGACCGCGGCAACTATGAACCCGTTTGACAAAAGTATCGCACGGGAGCTTGCAAACCGGCTTTATATCCGTAATCGAAGCCTCGGAGACAACGTCCTGGCAGAGCAGTCGAATGAGGCCAAGGCAGCTTTGGACAGAGCAAGAATGCTCAACCCCGGCGACTTGGATTTGGCCAGCTTCTACGCGGAGTATATCAGCGATACAGACCCGCAGCGTGCTCTTGCGATGAGGCAGGCACTGCAGGAAAACGCCCCAAGCTTACAGAATGCGCTGCTTTTGGCCCGTCTTGCGATGCGGTTAGCCGCGGAAAGCATCGATACTCAAAAACGACAGACGCTGGAGGCAATGGCGGGTAATGCCCTCGAGCAGGCGAAGAGTTATGACCCGCAAAATCCAGCGGTGCTTGAAAGCTACGCCGAATACTACCGCGTAACTGGCCAGCAGCAAAAAGCGGAGCAGGTGCTTACAGGGGCGCCTCAGTTAAAGTGGCGCCTCTACATAAAAATGGGACAATTTGATGAGGCAGGAAAGGTCCTTAAGCAGGAATACCAGAAAAATCCCAAAGATACCGATACGCTTAAAGGGCTGCTGCTGCTGGCGGAGAATGCCGTTGATAAGCAGGCCGTAATAAAATACGGCGAGGAGCTGGTGTCCGCCGAGCAAACCGCCGATAACCATCTTTTGTTTGTGCAGAGCTGTCTTAACACAGGTCTTACCAAAGAGGCAGAGCAGCGGCTGGCAAGTTTCCGGGAACGATACCCGCAGGATGGCCGAGGACTGCTTCTGGCGTCGTGGCTTTCTATGAAACAGGGCCGGCTCAAAGAGGCGCTTGAGACCGTAAACAAGCGTCTTGAGACCGACCAGACCGACGCGACGGCGTGGCGGCTGCGGGGACAAATTAACAGCATGCTGACGGAATACGACAAGGCGATCTCGGACCTCCAGCAGAGCAAGACGCTGATGGATTCGGCGATAACACGCCTTTTGCTTGCGAAGGCCTATCTGAAAACAAAACGCAGTGAAGACGCCATTACAGAGCTTAAAAGCATCGCTGATGACCCGCAGGCACCCGACGAAGCGAGAGTATTACTTGAAAGATTATACATGCGCACAGATAGAAGGGATGCGCTCACTGATTTTTACGCGAAAATCCTCGAAAAAATGCCCGAAAGCGTGAACTGGCATATAAAAGCCGCCGGTTTTTCCGGCGCTTCCGGCGACTTTGCCAAAGCAGAGCAGATTTTTAATCTGGCGTTACAAAAAAGCACAGAACAGGGCAGACCCAATCCAGATGCTCTGAGCGGATATATGCGGGCAATTCTGGCAGCCGGGAAAACCGACAAACTGCTCGATGAGGCACAGAAATACATCGACGGTAATCTTGCTCCCGTCGCATATTACTGGATGGCTAACGCTAAAATGAAACAGGGCGACAGAATAACGGCGAACGAACTATGCTATAAGGGGCTGACTAAGGCAAAGGGAAATTTAAGCATCGTGGCGGAAACCGTAAGAAAAATGGGCGAACTCCTCGGACTAAACGATACCGAAAGGGTATGCAGGCAATTACTCGAACAGAATATGCAGGCACAAGAGGGAAACTGGGCTATGTTTACGATGTGCTCGATAAAGGGAGATTATAACACGGCAATCGAGTATATCGAAAACTGCATAAAAACGACGACGCAGGAACAAAGCGAATGGCTCATATTCAATAGCAGAAAAGCGGAAACGCTGACAATGGCATATATGAAAACTTCCGATAATAACTACCTAAACAGGGCTTTAGGGGTGTACGAGGCACTGCTCGAAAAAATGCCGAATAATACGAGTATTCTAAACAACGTGGCATACATTCTTGCCGATAACAATAAGGACATCGACAAGGCGCTGGCGTATGCGCAGAGAGCGTGTGAGGCCAAACCGGATGATCCGGAATATCTCGACACTTATGCGCTGGTGCTTCACAAGAAAGGAAGAAACGCCGAGGCAGTGGAATACGAGCAGGCGGCGATACAGCAGTATGAGACACAGCAGCTTCAGCCGCCAGCCGAGTCGTATGAGCATTTAGGACAATTTCTCGAGGCGGCAGGCGAGCCATCGCTGGCACTCTCGGCTTATGAACAGGCGCTGGAGGTTGGCGGCGAGAATATGCAGCAGGCCGTTAAGCAGCGGATAATCGAAGCTATTGAACGGCTCAGGAAGTAAAAGGGTGACGGAGCGAGAACGGGAAGATGTAAATTTTATTACGATTGGTGCATAAATGGCAGAAACAGGACCAAGACCGGTAACGGGTGAACAAAGAGTATTGTCGCCGAGACCGATGACGGCTGCTCGCGGGCAGGCGGCGGGAATGACGCCAAGAGAAGTTCTGGCGATATTGCGCAGGCACTGGTTTATGATTGTCTTTTTGATGCTATTCGGTTTCGGCTGCGGCGTGGGAAGCTGGTTTGTACTGATGGCAGTATGGCCCCGGTACACAGCAAGCACTTTCATCAGGGTTCTTCCGCCCGTCGAGAAGGACCCTACTGTTATGCAGCCGCATCTTGTAGCCAAGGATATTCAATACGGTTACCGGCTTTCATTAGCTATGCAGCTAAAAAGCCAAAATGTCCTTCAGCAGCTTGTTGACAGGGACAAAATTCAAGCGACCAAGTGGTTTCAGAGTTTCGGCGACACAAGAGACGTTCGAATCAGAAAGTCGATAAAAGACCTGAACAAACATCTCGGCGCATCGCCGCAAAGAGACGGCGACTCGATTATTGTTTCTATGACCTGCGGGAGCAAAGAAGAATCGGCCTTGATAGCAAATGAAATGGTAGCCCTGTTCGTCAGTGGCCAAGGAAGCTCCAAGAAAAAAGATGTGGCGGACAAACTGTCGCAGCTACAGGTCCGACAGCTAAGCGTCCAGAGAGACCTGGACACATCTGAACAAGAGCTGGATAATGTGCGTCGAAGATACGGTTTCGCGGACCTCGAGGAACGTGGATTCATGCCGGTTATAGATATAAAGTTGTCAGATCTCGAGGCCGAGCAGAGTAAATTGCTGCAGGACATCAGCCAAATCCGCTCAGCTATGGAACGCCTTGCGTTACAGGCACAAGGACCGGTTCAGGTGCAGGTGGAAAGACAGGTAGAAACCGACTCCGTAATGATATCATTATCACAGCAGCAGGCGCTGCAGGAATCGTTACTTGCGAGTTCTCTCACGAGGTTCGGCGAGGACCACAGAGTCGTTCAAAATATAAAAAAATATGTTGACGCGATAAAGGAAGAAAAGGCCAAAAGAAAAGCTGAAATAGCTGAACAAACCAGACAAGCCAACCTCAGGGACGCCCAGGATCAGCTTATAACAATGGAGCAGCGGCTCAATCAGCTTGAGTCCTTGCGTGAAGAAACCAATAAACGCAAATCTGAGATGGATTTAGCGCGTGCTCAGTATGAGCAGCGGCTTAAAATCAGGGATGAGAGAAGAACGATGCTCAACTCCATCAAGGAGCAGGTTGAAAAGCTAAAGATTCTCTACGACGACCCCGAAACGCCGAAGGTACAACTCGTGGCGTTGGCGCCCGAGCCGCTTGAGGTAAGCTTCCCAAGGTGGCAGATATTCTTTCCCACCGGAGCGGTTCTCGGATTACTTCTGGGCATTGGAATGGCTTTTCTAGTTGAGCTGCTCAATGACTTTGTGCGGACGCCGAAGGACGTGGCCGTACACCTGCACATTCCTTTGCTGGGAACTATACCAGACACAGACGAAGATGATATGCTCGACGGGATTGAACCGGCACTGGCGGCCAAGCAGGCACCAAACAGTATTATCAGCGAATCCTATCGTCGGATGCGAACGAACCTTAAGCTGTCCGAGACGGCGGCAAACGCCAGAACGATACTGATAACGAGCGGCGGCGCCGGAGAAGGCAAGACCACCGTGGCGGTTAATCTTGCGACTACTCTTGTGGCCGATGGCAGGAAGGTGCTGCTGATAGACGCCAATTTCAGACGGCCGAGTTTACACACAATTTTCGCGAATTCCGGCGCTCCAGGACAAAATCCCGCCCAGGTCACCGCCGGACTGAGCACTCTACTGACGGGATTGTGCTCTCTGCAAGACGCGATAAGGTCCAGCGGAACCGAGTGGCTTGAGATAATCGAATCGGGGCCGATGCCTGCCAATCCGGCGGAAATGCTGGGAGGCGAGGCGTTCAGGCAGCTAATCCGGCAGCAGCGGGAAAAATTCGACTACGTGATACTCGACGGACCTCCGGTACTTCTGGTAAGCGAGGCAAAATTACTGGCAAAAAGCGTTGACGGGACTATACTGGTATTCAACGCAGCCACAACGAGGCGCGGTACGGCTGCGCGAACAATCGGCGAATTAAAACAAGTCGATGCCGTAATATTCGGCTGTGCTCTGGTGGGCGCAAGAATGCTCAAAGGCGGCTATTTCAGAGAGGTATTCAGGGCATATGAGGAATATCTGCCTGAGGCAGCCCCTGAACCGGCGAAAGTATAAAACAAATTAAAAATCAAAACTCAAAAATCAAATATTCGGTGTTTGATATTTGATTTTAACGATACGGCAAAAAAGGACTTTCAATATGGATAGATTCCTTGTTACCGGCGGAGCCGGCTTCATCGGGTCAAATATCTGCAGGAAACTCGTCTCGGAAGGTTGTTTCGTCAGAGTTGTTGATAATCTGCTTACAGGTAAAAAGGCAAACCTCTATGCAATTTTCGACAAGATAGAATTCATTGAAGCGGACATGGGGGACCCTGCCGTTGCTCGCGAGGCGATGAAGGGAATTGACGTGGTTTTACATCAGGGGGCCTTACCGTCGGTGCCTCGCAGCGTGGATGACCCGGCCGCAACGCATAAGCACTGTGTTGACGCCACGTTTACGCTGCTACTGGCGGCGAGAGATGCTAAAGTTAAGCGTTTTGTTTATGCCGCCAGCTCGTCGGCTTATGGGGATACGCCTACTTTGCCTAAGGTTGAGACGATGCTTGTAAATCCGCTTTCGCCCTACGCGGCGGCAAAACTTGTGGGTGAGTTTTACTGCTCGGTTTTCAGCAAGGTTTTCGGCCTGGAAACCGTTTCGCTGCGATATTTCAACGTTTTCGGGCCTCACCAGGACCCGACCAGCCAGTATGCCGCGGCGATACCCGC
>CAYLXJ010000181.1:0-5561 GCA_964387385.1 uncultured Pirellulales bacterium | reverse complement strand
GACCGTGGTCATCTGCTTTTCGACGGCCTGGACCCGCATTCCGACCATACCGGATTGTTGAACACGGCGCAGCTTCTCGAGCAATTCTATGAAATTGGGGTCAATGGGAACGGTCCGCGTTGGACCGTCGAATCGATTACTAATGCCATTTATTGATTGGACACACAGATAAAACACAAAATCGACCGACCTTCCTGACTGCACGAGAGAAAAAATCGAGGACGGCTGGATGGGAGTCAGAAGTGACCTCGTAAATTTTTCTCCCGTCAGCGGCGCATAAGTTATTGTTGGCCGGTCAATATATACGTTAGAGCCGCCTACGCTTGGACTTCGCACCGTAGGAGGATACTCCCATAAGAAATTATAGCTAAACACATTAGCAACCGAATATTGACTGATTACCGAGGAGACATCGACAAAGATAGGCGCATCGCCATATCTTATCTTGACCATGTTGAGAAGCATCTGATTTTTCACTGAATCCGAAATCGCCGCGGCATAGTCAAAACGGTCCCGCGGGACGGTACCCGGCCCTATCGGCCGACAGCCCGTGCAAAATAATGCTGCTCCGAAAACAATTATCAGAAATCTTATCATAAAAATATCTCGTATTTAATTTTCACCGCCGGTATCCGATTTGTCCGGAGGCAGCAGGAGTTCTGCTTGCGGCATCGAAGGTTGCATTTTCTTCTGGAGATCGAACATCGGCTGCTGGCTTACTCGGAAACGGCCTTCTGCGGCTCGATCCAGGTCTGCGACAAGCATCATCACAGACGCAAACGTTAATGCCAGCACGAGCGCCGTTTTAAGGCCGCTTTTGCCCGACAGCCCGGCCTGATATCCTACTACTATCATGGAAAGGATGGTGATAAAATACAGCGCCTGCCAGATTGCCTGCGGAATACGGTACCTGAATACTGTCAATCGACTGGTTTGGAGGTCTATTACCTCGTTGAGCGAACTGATAAACAGGGCGTCAATCTCCGAACTGCGGTCAACCTTAGCCATAGCAACGGCGTGCGACCACATCTGGTCCTGCAATTGCTCTGAACGCAAAAGAGCATCTTGCAGCTTTTCCGGCGGCTGGGTCACACCTTCTCTTGCGAGAGTAACACGTATATCTACATACTCACGCAGCAGCTTTTGAACTTGGCTTCGGTGAGGTTCCAAAAGCAGTTCTGTGCGCAGATAAGTTGTGCCGATCGTATTGACTTCATCAAGAAGAAGCTGCCTTCGGTTTTGAAAGAGTTCCGCCGCTATTCCAAATGTAAAAGCGAGCATAAAGGCCAGTAATCCGAGTGTGGCACCGATTATTGTGCCGAGCGGGGCTTCGGCCTCGTGGCCGGGCTTGCGTCTTCTGCGGCTGCCCAAGAGCGTCCCAATCCAGATTGAGAGCAAAATCGCCGCAGCAACGAGAAAAAATACTCCCCAAACAGGAACTCTATCCAGCCAATAAACCGCTCTCATAACAGCATCTCTCCCATATCTTATTTCAGTGTATTTTCATAAATCTCGCCCTTATCACACGTGTTAGGTGTAATACCCATAATACTGAACACGCTGCATTCAGAACCGAGATACGGTTTTTTAAAGCAGCCATACGCGGGCCTGGTCAATCTGTTCCGGCGGGAAATATTTTAACGGCGTAGGCCGAATCCCGGCTCCCAGGAACATCATCAGCTCCTTTTCACGTTTCGGATCTGCGACGAGCGCAATTTTGTCTATCTTGTCGCCATGCTCAATGTAGAAACTCATATCGCCCCAGTCAACATTGCCCTCCCAGCCCTTGAAATCTTCCACGATAATCAGCAGTTTGATGCGGAGCTGCGGGTTATCGACCAGTTTTTTCGCCATGGCCGCCTGTACCGTATCCAATTCCGGTTTCTTAATCAGCCCGGTAATCCGCATAATATTCAAGTTATCCAATCCTTCCTCAACCTTTATTCCCATAATATCGAACCTCCGTATTGATTGTAATTGTCGAATTACGTGCTTACAAAAACTTATTCATGAATTCTGAACAACAGCGCGCTAAGCATCAGAATCGCTATGCGGTATTTACTTCGTCACGGCGATTGATTTCCTGAAGAGTTTCAAACTGTAAACAAAGAATCCTATACCGATGGCACTAACTGTCAGGAATTGAGGCCAAACCGCCCAGAGGCCGCCGCCGCGATAAATAATGACCTGCGAAAAGCTGACAAAATGCCGCGAAGGCAGGAAGAAAGTGAGGTACTGCAGCCATTGGGGCTGGCTTTCGACAGGAGTAGTACCGCCGGAAAGGAGCATAAGAACAAGGATTATAAGGATGATTAAAAGAGCAAACTGGGCCATCGACCGCGAAATTGTCCCGAGGAATATCCCGAGCGCAGTTGCGAAGAACAAATATAGCAAAACACCAAAGAACCACAGGACAACAGAACCGGTAAACGGTACCTTCAGGGCCATATTTATAATTAATAATAATGAGAACCCAGTCGCGAGGAGAATCACGAGGCCGTTGGCCCAGACCTTTGCCATCGCAATCTCGAACGAGGTAAGCGGCATTACAAGCAGGTGTTCAAGGGTCCCGTGCTCGCGCTCGCGGATTACCGCGGCGCCCGTCAGGACGACCGTCAGCAGGGTTATCTGATTAATGATAGCCACCACGCCTATAAACCAGGCGGAAATTCCATTGGGATTGAACAGCTTGCGGATGACCAGATTAACAGGCGGAGGCGCCTCCTCCTCCGTGCGTTTAAGAAAGGTTGCGAGGCGATCATTAGTGATGTTCTTGATATAGTTGGCGCCAATACCGGCCTGCTGCATAGCGGTCGCGTCGATGTTCACCTGGATATCCGGATTGCGTCCGGCTTTAAGGCGGTCTTCGAATTGAGGCGGAATCACGACGACAAACATATACCGACCTTTATCCATCATAGTTTCAACTTCTCCGGCTGTTATAACATCAGGTATCTGGAAACGAGGCGGATAGAAGGCATTTATAAGCTCTTTAGACAAGGCCGAACCGTCCTCGTCAACAAAAGCAATCGATGCGTTGTTGACCTCGCTCGAAGTGCCTGTTGCCTGGACGTAGATGGCAATACTGAACGCATAAATGACAAACACAATCATCACTACGTCGCTTACCAAGCTGCGCATTTCCTTGATTCCAAGCCAAAATATATTCAGCAATGTAGTCATCGCTATTTCTCCTGCTTTCTCAGGCCAATCCAACTGACTGCCCAGAGAATCGGGATACAGCAACCCAGAAAGATGATATCCTGCATCATGAGACCGGCTCCGATGCCTTTAGTGTATGCCCCCACGCTGGAATGCATGTAATAAGAGGTCGGCCATATCATACCAATAAATTTGGCGTTACCTTCAAGCGTTGAGACCGGCTGCATCATACCTGAGAACTGAATGCTTGGTATAATTGTAATAATCGATGTTACAAAAACGGCAGCGACCTGGCTGCTTGTAAAGGTTGAGGTTACCATACCGATACCGGTTGTCGCCGTAACGTAAAGCAGCGTGCATAATGTCAGCATCAGGAAGCTTCCCTTGATGGGGACGACGAAGATGACCAGCGACATAACGACCATAATGAAATAATTCAGCATGCCTATAACAATGTAGGGAAGCTGCTTTCCCAGAAGATATTCCATCTTTCCCGTCGGCGTGACATAAAAATTAATCATTGAGCCAAGCTCTTTTTCTCGCACAATGGCAACTGTCATCAAAATCGCCGGTATCAAAACCAGTAATAGAGGCGGGACCCTCGGCACGATGGAGTAAATGCTTTCGAACGTGGGATTGTACATATATCGATCTTGAAAGTTGGCAGTATATTGTTGAGGAGTGACTGTTTTCAGTCCGCTTGCAGGGTCCTTCATCATTGTATCGTGCACTCCCTGGACATACTGTGAGATAGTCTCGCCGCGGAATGTGTTGGCTCCGTCCACTTGAGCCAGGACTTCAGGGGAGGCATCCCTTTCGAAATCCCTTCCGAAATTGGAGGAGATTTCGAGCGCAAGGGAGATTTTATCCGCCTGAAGTTTCTCCAGTGCTTCATCAGCGGATTGAAGCGGAGCAGCAGGTTTAAAGTAAATTTTAGAACCTGCGAATTGCTCAAGATAAGTGCGGCTTTCCGGCGACTGGTCGTAGTCGAGCACAGCATATCGAATATGTTCGACATCAGTTGTAATTCCAAAGCCGAAGACAAGCATCAGCAATGCCGAACCGACAAAGGCGAAGGCCAATCGCACCGGGTCGCGAAGTATCTGCACTGTTTCATTTCTGGCGTATGCCATCATCCGGCCAACGGCCAGCTTAAAGGCAGAGGGTTTCGACGGTTTTTGCGGGGTCGCGGGCTTCTCGGCCTCTGGTGCGCTGACCGCCGCTTTATCCTTGCTTTTGCTGCTGGCAGCGGCCTCGGCAATCGCGTCCTCCATATAGCCGATGAATGCCTCCTCCAGATTAGCGGCACCTCGCGCTTCAATCAGCTTCTGCGGGGCATCACATGCCAGCACTTTACCCGCGTTCATAAGCGAGATACGGTCGCAGCGCATCCCTTCATTCATGAAATGCGTCGTTACGAAGATTGTCACGCCCTGATTTCGCGAAAGGTCAATCAGCAGCTCCCAGAAGCTGTCCCGTGCGACCGGGTCAACTCCCGACGTGGGTTCATCCAGAATCAGTATTTGCGGTTCGTGCAGGACGGCAACCGCCAGCGAAAGCCGCTGACGCAAACCCATCGGCAGAGATTCGGCCAGGGAATCGAGATGCGGGCCGAGTCCGAATTTTTCAACCAGCTCATCGATGCGAGCTTTGGCCTTATCAGGCGGAATGTGATAAAGGCGGGCATCGAGGACAAGGTTCTGGCGAACTGTAAGCTCTCCGTAAAGTGAGAATGCCTGTGTCATGTAGCCGAGGTTCTTGCGGACTTCCATACTTCCGGCTTCGACTGACTGGCCGAAAACTGACGCAGTTCCTTCAGTGGGAGGCAGCAATCCTGTCAGCATCTTCATTGTTGTTGACTTGCCGCAGCCGTTGGAGCCGAGGAACCCGAATATCTCGCCTCGCTCTATGGAAAGAGTTACGCGGTCAACAGCCGTGAAGGTGCCGAAGCGGCGAGTCAGGCCTTTGGCATCGATGACGATTTCCTTTTTTTCGGCTGCACGCGGGGGGATGGTCAACTCCGTATGACCTTTTCGCTTTTCTTCCGGCAGCAGGGCTATGAAGCATTTCTCCAAATCGTTAGTGCTCGTCCGCTTCATCAGCTCCGCCGGTGTTCCTGTCGCCAGAACCTTCCCGGCGTCCATCGCGACTATCCAGTCCCACTTTTGGGCTTCGTCCATATAAGCGGTGGAAATGACGACACTCATACTGGGGCGGCCTGCACGAATATCGTCAATGAGCTTCCAAAACTGCTGCCTCGATAGCGGGTCAACGCCGGTGGTTGGCTCATCGAGAATCAGAAGATCCGGTTCGTGAACCAGTGCGCCGCAAAGACCGACTTTTTGTTTCATTCCCCCGGAGAGTTTGCCGGCGGGACGTTCGGGAAACGGGCCAAGCCC
>CAYLXJ010000180.1:0-5574 GCA_964387385.1 uncultured Pirellulales bacterium | reverse complement strand
GCGGCGTTTTTGAGGCAATTCGTGAACGATAAAAAATGGGCGCATCTCGATATCGCAGGTATGGACCACCTCGAAAAAGCGACGGAATGGACAACCAGCGGCGCCAGCGCGTTCGGCGTGCGGCTGTTGACTACGTATCTTATGAATCTTGCAGGCAGGAAGGCGCGATGAAGAAAATGAAAAAAATTGATGAGGCGAGAATTGAAAAGGCGGTAAGGGAAATTCTTTCTGCTGTCGGTGAAGACCTCGAACGCGACGGCCTGAAAAATACCCCCGGTCGCGTGGCAAGAATGTACGGTGAGCTTCTTGCAGGAATGCGGGAAGACCCCAAGGCGCATCTTGCCAGCGTCTTCAACGAGAACTACGACGAAATCGTGCTTCTGCGCGATATTCCTTTTTACAGCGTCTGCGAGCATCATTTGATGCCGTTTATCGGCACGGCCCACGTGGCATATCTGCCCGACGGCAGGATACTCGGCGTAAGCAAGCTTGCCCGGATTGTCGATTCCTTTGCAAGACGGCTTCAAACACAGGAACGGCTGACTTACCAGATAGCCGACTTTCTTATGAATAATCTAAAACCCTTAGGCGTCGCGATTGTGCTGGAGGCCGCCCATAGCTGTATGACGATACGCGGAATCAAAAAGCCCGGCTCGATGATGGTAACAAGCGCAGTCCGCGGGATTTTCAGAAAAGACCCCCGAAGCAGAAACGAGATAATGTCACTGATACACCACGGCGGGAAATAATAAAACTTTTTTACCGCAGAGCACGCTGAGACCGCAGAGAAAAACTTATGCATAAATTGTGCCGATACGTTCGATTTTCGGTGAATCCTTTTCTGCCTGCTGATGAGCCGGGATATAACTCATTCGCGTCGAAGCCGGCAGGCCAGGGCCTGTCGATTTTTTTCGAGCTTGGTATCGAGCTGGACGGCGAGGTTGAACCCTCAACAGGACTGATAGTCAATGTAAGCGATATCGACGAAAAGGTGCGTGCTTTTGCCGTTCCTGTTTTTGCCGACAGGATAAGGGAAAGGTTTCGGGCGGCAAGCCATATCGGGTATTGCGAGCTTGCAGAGATACTGAAAACCTCATGGGAAAAACTGGCCGGCAAATTCGGGCAGGCATCGTTAAGTAAGATGTGCTTAAAAATTAACCCTTTCAAAGCGGTCGCAATTGAGCGGCCGGAGGTCGATATGATTTATTTCAGTGAAAAGTTCGAATTTGCCGCGGCGCATAAACTATGGAACGAGCAGTTCAGCGAAAAACAGAATATCGAGGTCTTCGGCAGATGCGCAAATCCCGCGGGTCACGGGCATAATTATATAGTGGAAGTTACTGTTAAGTTTCCTGTTGATAAGGAGTTACGAACGGGCGATTTTGAAAAGGTGGCCAATCAGGAGCTGATAAAAGCAGTTGACCACAAAAACCTAAATGAGGATTTGCCGGAATTTCTAAATCAACGACCTACTGTCGAGAACATAGCCGTCTTCGCCTGGAACAAGCTGGCCGGCAAGTTCAACTCGGCAACGCTTCATTGTGTTACTATCTGGGAAACCGACAAGACCTACAGTTCTTATTATGGATAGCGGATGAGAAAGCCGGATTTTGGAAATCTGCTGAAGGTCCTGCGAAGAGAAAAGCCGGACAGGCCGACGCTGTTTGAGCTATTTCTTAATGGGCCTTTTTATGAGCCACTCACGGGCAAAACGCTGGGAGCGGAGGGCAAGGACTGGATTTGGGGGAGGTTAATCCTGTTATCACAGAGGCGTTTCGGATTGCTGGCTACGAATATGTCACCGTCCTCGGCTCTGGATTTAAGTTCGAGGCAGGAGAGATTGAAAAAAAGGCGACGATTTCACTAAACGCCGGCGAGATAATCCGCGACAGAAAAAGTTTCGAGTCATATCAATGGCCAAATCCCGATAAGTATGATTATTCACGTCTTGAAAAAGCGAAGGGAACACTGCCGGAGGGAATGAAACTGCTCGTTTTAGGGCCGTGCGGGGTTCTGGAGAACGTGATTTTCCTTGTCGGTTTCGAGCGGCTGTGTATGATGCTGGCCGATGACGCGGCGCTTGTAAAGGATATTTTCGACGCTGTGGGAAGCCGGCTGCTTCGATACTACCAGATTTGCGCTGAATTTGACGCGGTTGGCGCCCTGATAGCCAACGACGACTGGGGTTTCAAGACGGCGACGATGCTGTCGCCTGCGGATTTAAGGCGATACGTTTTCGAATGGTATAAGAAAATCGTCGATTGCGCTCACAAAGCAGGCAAACCGATACTCCTGCATTCCTGCGGCAATCTTGAAAAGGTTATGGATGACATAATCGATGATATGAAATTCGACGCCAAACACTCTTACGAAGACGTCATTTGCCCGGTTGAACAGGCATACGAAAAATGGGGCAGCAGAATCGCTATTTTGGGCGGTATTGACGTCGATTTTATGTACCGGTCAACGCCCGCAGAGATACGAAAGCGTTGCGAAGCGATTCTTGGTAGGACCTCGGCCAGAGGCGGCTACGCACTCGGCACAGGCAACAGCGTTCCTGAATATGTGCCTTACGAGAATTATATTGCAATGATAGATTGTATCGGAAAGCCGAAAGGCCACCCAAAAGACCTATAATAAATGCGGTTTTAGTGCTGGAAATAAGATTTGCAGGCGGTACAGGCCCTACGACTGGTTAATCCTTAAAGTTATGAACTAAGGCCTTAATTAGGCCGTATTATTTTCGGTTTTTAGAAAGGTTTTGGAGTGCGGGTATTCAAGCTATGTCCTTTATACGCCGATACTTAAGTGTATAGAGACATAGATAATCTCAGCGACAGGGATGTTTCGGCTGTATTTGCGCTTTATGAATACCCCTGTTTTTTAAACATAAACGTATGGATAGCGCGCGCAAAAGGCACGTTATTTAAGAACAGCCGACGGGGACGGAGTCCATCAAGAATTGATTATTGATGATTTGCGATTGATGATTTTATCCTGCCTTTTGGCCAATAGGGAATCGATATGAAAGCACTCATTACCGGCGGAGCTGGTTTTATCGGCTCTCATCTTGCAGAGCGGTTAATCAAAGACGGCAATGAAGTGCTTGTCGTCGATAATCTCAGCACAGGCAAACTGGAAAATATCGCCGGTCTGAAAGGTAAGGCCGGCTTTGATTTTGTAAAGGGCAATATCTGCAACGCGAAGCTGATGCTGTCGCTGGCTGAGAAATGCGATGTCATATATCACCTGGCCGCGGCGGTCGGCGTTCAATTGATAGCAGACGACCCCGTTCACACCGTCGAAACCAACATATCAGGCACTCAGGCCGTTCTTGAGGCCGCAAATAAATACAAACGCAGGATTCTGCTGGCCTCGACAAGCGAGGTTTACGGCAAAAGCGAGCAGGTGCCGTTTAAGGAAGATGACGATATTGTGTTAGGCAGCACGAGTATGCCGCGATGGGCTTACGCATGCAGCAAGGCGGTAGATGAGTTTCTCGGTTTCGCGTTTCATCAGCAATTTGCTCTCGAGGTCATTATAGCAAGGTTTTTCAATACCATCGGCCTCCGGCAGACGGGCAGATACGGGATGGTCGTGCCGCGATTCATACAGTCGGCTTTGAAAGGCAAACCTTTACAAATTTACGGCACCGGCAAACAGAGCCGGTGCTTTTGTTATGTTGTGGATGTTGTGGAAGCGATTGTCCGGCTGATGGATTGCAAAGAAGCGACAGGCAGAGTGTTTAACATCGGCTCAGATGAGGAGATAACTATCGAGCAGCTCGCAAACAAAATCATCGAGGCCACGGGCGGCAAAAGCAAAAAGGAATATGTCTCATACGAAGCCGGCTACGGCAGGCCAATTGAGGATATGATGCGCCGCGTGCCCTGTCTTGACCGCATAAAAAAAACCGTCGGCTGGCAACCGAAGACACGTTTAGACCACGTTATAAAAATACTCGTTGAAAGCACCGATATACCGGATTATTATCGTTGAATGAGGTTTTACAAATGAAGAGATTTGCGATTATAGGCGTTGGCGGTTATATTGCCCCGCGGCATCTTAAAGCCATAAAGGATACAGGCAATATTGTCGTGGCTGCGCTCGACAAAAACGACTCTGTGGGAATAATAGATTCCTATTTTCCGGAGGCCGATTTTTTCACTGAGTTTGAGAGGTTTGACCGCCATCTTGATTTACGTCGTCGGGAGGGCAAAAAGAAAGTTGATTATGTCTCGATATGCTCGCCAAATTATCTGCACGATGCCCATATCAGGTTCGCTTTGCGAATAGGCGCAGACGCTGTTTGTGAAAAACCGCTGGTCTTGAACCCCTGGAATGTTGCAGCTCTTGAGGAAATAGAACAGGAGACGGGGCGCAGAATCAACACAATTTTGCAGTTGCGTCTGCATCCTGCTATTATGGCGCTCAAAGAACGAATAGACAGCGAACCAAAAGACAGGCATTACGATATCGAACTTACCTACATAACGTCCCGGGGGCACTGGTATCACGTTTCTTGGAAGGGAGATATCAACAAATCAGGCGGAGTCGCAACCAATATCGGAGTTCACTTTTTCGATATGCTCACCTGGATTTTTGGAGACGTCAGGGAAAATATCATTAACGTGCATACCAACACAAAAGCGGCGGGTGTGCTGGAACTTGCGCGTGCCCGCGTAAAATGGTTCCTGTCGTTAGACCAGGAAGATCTGCCCGACAAAGTGAAGGACCAGAAAAAGAAAACCTATCGCTCGCTTACACTTGATGGCAGGGAAATAGAGTTTTCAGAGGGATTTACGGAACTGCACACGAAAAGCTACGAACAAATTCTTAAAGGGCAGGGATTTACAACAAAAGACGTTCTAAGCTCAATCAATATTGTTTCCGAAATACGAAATGCAAAGCAGGTCGGGATCCAGGATGGCTGCCACCCGATGCTCAAACAAACCAGAATTCTGACACCCAACTCTTTGGATTAGATGCCCAGTGAGATTTTTTGGTTTTTTATAGGATTCTAAGGATGTCTTCAGACCAGAACAATCGTAAGTATTTCGTTCACGAAACAAGCATTGTTGATCAGGACGCCCGAATAGGTGAAGGGACAAAGATATGGCATTTTTGTCACGTTTCCTCGAATGCGCAAATAGGCCAAAGGTGCATTCTTGGGCAGAACGTTTTTATTGCCGACGGTGTTGTCATAGGAAACAACGTGAAAATCCAGAACAACGTCTCGGTATATACCGGGACGATAATTGAAGACGATGTTTTTCTAGGGCCGTCTTGTGTACTGACAAATGTAACAAATCCTCGTTCACAAGTGGTTCGCCACAATCTTTACGAAAAGACCCTGATAAGACGCGGTGCGACAATCGGCGCAAATGCGACTATAGTGTGCGGAATCGAGCTTGGGCGATATTGTTTTATAGCCGCCGGTGCGGTAGTCGCAAGCGATGTGCCGGATTACGCATTGATGATGGGAGTTCCGGCCCGACAAAAGGGATGGATGAGCAGACACGGAGTTTGCCTGGGCAAGAAGGATTCTGGAGGGATTATGATTTGCCCGGAAAG
>CAYLXJ010000179.1:719-5576 GCA_964387385.1 uncultured Pirellulales bacterium | reverse complement strand
CGTCCTCTGCTTGCCACGGCGTAGCGCAGCGAAACCGGGTCCTCCGTCATCCGTCCTCTGTCTTCTGTCTTCTGTCTTCTGTCTTCTGTCTTCTGTCTTCTGTCTCCTGTCTTCTGTCCTCTGTCTTCTGTCCTCTGTCTTCTGTCTTCTGTCTTCTGTCTTCTGTCTTCTGTCTTCTGTCCTCTGTCTTCTGTCCTCTGTCTTCTGTCCTCCGTCATCCGTCCTCCGCCATCCGTTTGGCGGATTTAGCCCTGCCTGCCCCAGTATGTTTTAAACAGGGGCCTTTTATGGCAGGGTTTATTCGCCGCAGGCGAGTTGCACACGTGAGGTTCGCTATCTCACAGGGCGGTGAATTTAAGTTTGGCGGATATGGATTTCAGACGCTGATTTAAACGACAATACTTAGACGCTGATTGCGCAGGTTGCGCTGGAAAAACAAAAATTCCATAAATATCTGCGTTATCAGCGGAATCTGCGTCAATATTTATGCAATCCTTTTTCAACAAAAACCGCCGGAATATTAAGTATGGTGTCCCCGGAATTTCCACAGATTAAGATTATTACATTATTCTATAAAATTCGGCTCGTTCGCATCTTTACGAGACTTAGCTGCAGCATTGCGAACTTTCTGTAAAGCTATATCTGCACTTTTACGATCAAGTTGGGGCAGATTTGTTGTATTTTTAGCTGCTTCAAGAATAGGAACAGATTTATTGGGGTCCAGCTTTTCAGCTCCACCTATCAGTATATGGAACGCGTTACTATCTTTTCCTTCTGCTGCAATCTTACATAACATTGCCACCGGATTTTTACCTTCTTTTCGCAATGTAGCATCATCAGCTTTTGCTATTTCCAGAAGTACCTGAACTGCCTGGCTCCTTTGAACTCCTAAAGGTCCTTTAAATGCAAGTTCTGACGCAAGATCATAACCTCTATAATCTCCTAACTCAGCTAAGACCTTGCTTACCCAAAGGGCCTCTACAAGATTAGAATTTCGTTCGTTTTCAATTCTTTTACGAGTCCGTTCGTCCAAGTTCGGGTCGGCTGGTAATGTTCTTCCGTTGTCAGGAGCAAGCTCATTAAGGTCTTTGCGCATTTGCTCTAAACCACTTTTATCTTCTAATGTCCCCAATAAATGAGCTGCGCGATGCCTAACCTCCACCTTTGGATCAGATAGAAAAAGTTGTAACGTTGGGATTGCTTCTTTTCCTATACGTCGGGTAAGTTCTTCCAATGCCAAATGTCGCACTGGGTAGCTCTCACTCTTCGTTGCCTTCAGAATATCATCTATGGTCTCTGTTGCATATCCTAACTGATTAAGAAAGAAATTAGAGTCCATCACAACTTTATCGTTATAACTGAAAGCAAGTTGAGCTCAAAAATAAATATACTATCCATGTAAAACAAATATATCTGCGTTCATCCTTTTTAGGGAATTCTGAGGGAATTCTGGGGACACCATACTCAGGGAATTCTGGGGACACCATACTCAATTCCATTTAAGATTTCCTGTTTTTTACTTTTTTCTTTTGACCTTTGGCCCCGGCTTTTGAGGCCTCAACATTCTATCCAGAATCTTTTCCAGTTTCATTACAAAATTCTCACTGCCGAGCGGCCTGCCCGTCTGCTCGTGCTTACGCAGCTTTTCAGCAATCGCAGAATCCGTTTCTTGACTAAAAAATTCCGCCCAGTTATCTGCTCTTTCATTCAAACCGGAAACGTTAACTAACGGCCATTAGGGACACCATACTCATTTCTTCTCAAATCCGAATTTCTATTTTTTGTTTTTTGTTTTAATTTCCGATATCCGCTTCACGCTTCACGAGATACGCTTCACACTGCACGCTGAACGCTAAATCTCCAGCTTGAACACCACCGCTAAATCGCTTACCTTCTTCGCAGGCGTCGTAACTACAAGCCCCTCGCCTGTCCGCCGCCACTTGATTTTCTGTCTCGTGCCTAACATCGTGACCTTTTTGACCATAACATTTTCGGCCTTTGCCCCTTTGCCGAAAATTTTCATCGTCACCTCCGTGTTTTCCCCCGGCCAGCCCAGCGTAGTCGCGTAAACAGTGTCGCCTTTTCGTGTATAGCGAATGTCTTTGGCAGTATAGCCCCCTTTCATCTTTGCGAACATCCCGCCCGACTCCATTTTCGCCGGCCCCTCGCCGTAATCCAAAAACGGCCTTGTCCCGTAAATCGCCTCCCCGTTGGTTTTCATCCATTCGCCTATCGCCAACAGCACCCTTTTCTGATTTTCAGGTATCGTCCCGTTTGCGTCAGGCGAGATATTCAGCATCAACTGGCCGTTCTTGCTGACTATATCCACAAACGTCCGCACAATTTCCATCGGCTTCTTGATTTTCAGGTCTTCGGTGTAACACCAGCTCCCCTTGCTGATTGTATCATCCGTCAGCCACGCGTAATCGGTCAGTATATCTGTCCTGCCCTTCTCGTAATCCTCGACGCCAACTTCCTTAGGCAAATCCTCCTGCTTATATGTAACAACAACTTCCTTGCCTAATCTGCTTGCGTCATTGAAATAATGCGCAAGGTATTCCATTTTGTATTTATCGGGAATCTCATCGAGCCACGAATCGAAATACATCAAATCAGGATGATAGTTATCGATGACCTCGATGAGTTTGTCCTCCCACATCTGATAAAACTTCTCCGCAGGCATATAACCGTACATAATCGCCCGCTTGGGGTCATTCAATAATTCAGGAAAATATCTTTTCACAAATTCATAATGTCCCGTCCAGTATGTCTTTCCGTTCCTTGTAATTTCATACAGCCCGTTTCTCTCGTGATGAAACGTCGTTACAAACCGCATCCCCCGCTTGCGTATCGCCTTTTCAAGCTCGCCCACAATATCTCGCCTCGGCCCCATATCCTTCGCGTTCCACGGCGTAACCCTGCTCGCCCACATCGAAAACCCGTCGTGATGCTCCGCCACCGGCCCCGCAAACTGAGCCCCGACTTTTTTAAACAATTCCGCCCACTCGTCGGCGTCAAATTTCTCGGCCCTGAACATCGGCACAAAATCCGGATACCCGAACTTGTTCGGCTCGCCCCACGTCTTGACGTGGTGTTTGTATTCGACCGATTTTTTGTCATACATATTCCGCGGATACCACTCGTTTGAAAACGCAGGCACGCAGTAAACCCCCCAGTGAAAATATATCCCGAATTTCGCGTCCCGGAACCACTCCGGCTCAGAATTTCTCTGCTTTAGCGACTCCCACTCCGCCGTATAGCTTTTCCCCTGCTTTACCCCGTGAGATGCTTTTGCTGTCTCACCGGGGTTAATCCCCGCCGACCTTTTCCCCTCCCCTCCGCATCCCCCTAATACCCATAAACCTGCTATGATAACCACAACGCCCCATATCTTACCCATACTGCCGTCTCCTTTCACTTATAAATCATATACTCGCCCTCAGCGCTCATTAAAACCGCGCCCGATAACCACAACGCCCGTAACGATTAGCAACCCAATCGCGCCTGAAGGGATTCGAACCCCTGACCTACGGATTAGAAATCCGTTGCTCTATCCTGCTGAGCTACAGGCGCCGGATATAAGAATGATACTTTTATACTATGCAGAGGACTGGTTGGCAAGAAAAAGAGCGGGGGTAAGCGTCCGTGTTGTGGGTCTAAGCGAGGTCAAAATGGGCCGAGGAGGGGAATTTTTTGTAATTTTTCAAGTCAAAGACGTGGGATTTTATGGCCCAGGGGGCGCCGGCTTCTGAAAACAGGATGCCCTTTTCATGAGCGAGGCGCAAGACACTGTCGATATCGGTGATTACGGTTTTGACGGTGTCGCCCTTAGGGTCGTTCTGCTCACGGAAGCAGAGGAATTTTCTGTCAATCGGATGTGGACGGCCACAGGACTCGAAGGCGCCGTTAACAACGAGAGTAAAGGGCCTGCAGGTTTCGAGGGTAACGGGATAACCTGAGCCGTTTTCATAATTCTCTGCCAGTTTTACGAGCATATTGATGCGTTTTTCATTGTCGTCGATTATATGGTCAATGGGGCCTTTTTTTGGAGTTATCATGGCCTTGCAGAAGCCGACGTAATTTATCGTTGCGTTTTCGCACTCAATAACAACCGACGGGTCCATCCTGGCATCGGAGCAGAGGGAGGCATTAAACAGGATTTCAACGCCTTTGTCGGTAATGACCCGCAAGCTGCTTGTGTCCTCGCTTTCGATATCGTGGCCGTGGTAGAGTTCGGCCTGGACGCTTACCGGCTGAGCCATCTGGCCTGGCATCATAGAAGCGAGATACAATTCGTCGCTTAGCATATGTGCGAGCGGATTATTTATTGTGCCGTCGAGGACCCAATCGCCGTTTACGCGGAGCTTTCCAGCCCATTCGCTGCGGGTATAGTAAGTGTCGAAGCGTGGCCAGCCGGCCATACCGCGCACGCGTTTTACATTGCCGTAGCGGCCTTCCACGATTCGTTTTTTAAGCTCCTGAACAATTGCCGAATACAGGTACTGGAAGGCAACGGGGACTTTTTTTCCGCGTTTAGATACGAACGTTGTCAATTCGTCGAGGTCCTGAATGGTAGCAACGGGGGGCTTTTCGAGAAAGATATCGTAGCCGGCGTCGATGCATTTTGCAGTCAATGAGAAATGCTTATGAATGGGCACAGGGATAAAAATCACGTCGGCAAGTCCCTTGACGCCTTTGAGCATCTGATCGGGGTTGTCGTAAATGGGGATTCCTCTGGTCTGGCAGAGCGTCCGGCCGGCCGACTTCCTGTCGGGATTGCTCGTAACAGCCACAAGTTTCATTTTGTCGGGCAAATCGAGAATACGCTTAATCAGTTCGTAAGCGTATCCACCCGCA